>CBDUSX010000158.1:0-6703 GCA_965369935.1 uncultured bacterium | reverse complement strand
GACCTGGCCGAGTGGTACTTCGAGCAGGGCTGGACGGACGGCCTGCCCGTGGTGCCTCCCACCCCGGAGAAGCTCGCCGCGGCGCTGGAGGTCCTGGGCGGCGGGCCGGAGGTGGTGGAATGCCGCGTGCCGCCGCGCCTGGGAAATCTGACCAGGGAAGTACTGGCCATCAACCTGGTGATGGCCGGCTGCCTGCCCGCTTACGCGCCTGTCTTGCGGGCGGCCATGCTGGCCCTGGCCGATCCGCGCTTCAACCTGAACGGCGTGCAGGCCACGACCCACATGGCGGCGCCCCTGCTGGTGGTCAACGGCCCCTTGCGCAATGAGATCGGCATGAACGCCGGCTGCAACGTGTTCGGCTCCGGCAACCGCGCCAACGCCACCATCGGCCGGGCCGTCCGCCTGATTCTGCTCAACGTGGGCGGGGCCACCCCCGGCGATCTGGACAAGAGCACCCTCGGCCATCCGGGCAAGTACACCTACTGCATCGCGGAAAACGAGGAGCAAAGCCCCTGGGCGCCCTTCCACGTGGAGCAGGGCTACGCGCCGGAGCAGAGCACGGTGTTTCTGATGGCCGCCGAGCCGCCCCACAGCGTGACCAACCACGTGGCCAACGACGCGGAAGGCATCCTGGACTCCATCGTTTCCGCCATGAGCACCATCGCCCACAACAACGCGGTCTCCAGCGGCTCCTGCGCGGTGGTGATCGGCCCGGAGCACGCGGCCACCATCGCCGCCCAGGGCTGGACGCGCCACGACGTGCGCAGCTACCTGTGGATGAACACCAGGAACACCTTCGGCGAGATCAGCTTCAACCACCGCTACGGCAAGGTATACAACCGCAACCTGCCGCGCTGGTACAAGCGGGAGCCCGACTCGCGCATTCCCATCGTGCCGGGGCCGGAGAACATCCACCTGTTCGTGGCAGGCGGGGAGGCGGGACGCTTTTCCGCCTTCATCCCCGGCTGGGGCCACATGACCCAGCCGGTGCTGAGGGCCGTGGACGGCACACCCCCGGTCACCGGAGGCGCGCTCTGCGTGGATGGCACCTGCCGCTTGTGAGTGGAAGCAGACTGCGGGGGACAGGATAAAAGGGAGGAAAGACAATGCCGGACGTATACGCAACCATCACCGAGGCCACCCCGGAAGTTGTGGACGTGCTCGCGAACGCCCTGGAAATCCGGGCCGAATCCCCCGCGCAGCGTGAGATGCTGGAGGCATATCTGGGCAAGGTGGAATTTCCTAACAATGCCCGCGTGCTGGAGGTGGGATGCGGCACGGGCCCCGTATCCCGGGTGCTGGCCCAATGGCCCGGGGTGGGCGAGGTGGTGGGGTCCGATCCCTCTCCGGGGCTGTTGGAAAAGGCCCGGGAACTGTCCAGCGGGACGGCGAACCTGAACTTTGAGGAGGCCGATGGCCGCGCGCTGCCCTTCGAGGAGGCATCCTTTGACGTTGCCGTGATCCATACGGTGCTCTGCCACGTGCCCGAGCCGGAACGGGCAGTGGCCGAGGCCTTCCGCGTATTGCGGCCGGGGGGCACGCTGGCGGTCTTTGACGGGGACTATGCCACTACCACGTTGGCCACCGGGGATTTCGATCCGTTGCAGCCCTGCGCGGATGCCGCCATGGCCGCGTTGGTGCACGACCGATGGCTGGTGCGCCGCCTTCCCAACATGCTGCGCGCGGCTGGCTTTGAGGTAAGCGCCATGCGCAGCCACGGATTCGCGGAAACGACAGAGGAGGGTTACATGCTCACCGTATGCGACCGCGGTGCGGACGCGCTGGCGAACGAAGGCCGCATCGCGCCAGAGTTGGCGGCGGCCTTGAAAGCGGAAGCACGGCGCCGCATCGAAGGCGGAACGTTCTTCGGGCACATCGCCTACGCCTCCTTTATCGCGCGCAAACCGGCGCAATAACCCGGCGGGCCGGCACGGTTCCACAACCATCTTCGGAAAGGAGCGGGCAGCATGGCAAAAGGCTTACCGATGATCGGCGGGCAGCCGGTCTACGACCCACGCGGGATCGTGGAGGCGGAGGAGTTGCCCTTGGCCCCGCGTCCCAAATCGCTGAAGGGCCTTAAGCTGGGTGTGCTGGACAACACCAAGTGGAACGCCCGCAGGCTGCTGGAAGGCACGGTGGCCCTGCTGGAGGACGAGCTCGGGCTGGGCGGGGTGCGCTATTACCGAAAGGAGAGCTTCTCCCTGGCCGCCACGGAGGAGCTGATCGCCCGGATCGCGCGGGAGAACGACTTCGCCCTCACCGCCGTCGGCGACTGAGGCTCCTGCACGTCGTGCTGTATGCATGACGGCATCAACCTGGAAAAGCTGGACGTACCCACCGCCGTGATCGTGACCGGGGTGTTCGAGCACGAGGCCCGCATGCAGCGCGCGGCCCTGGGCATGGACGCGCTCGAGCCGGTGGTGATCACCCATCCCCTGAGCACCCTCACCGATCAGCAGATCGCCGAGCGCGCCGCCGAAGCCGCGGCCAAGGCCCAAGCCGTCTGGCTGGGCCGGCATTCCCAGTGATTCAAGGGGCGTAACGCTGCGAGTCCCGCGTTACTCCCCCTGATAACCCCCGGTGGAGGCCAACGAAAGCAGCCGGACACCATAAGCGAGGGCACGATGTCTCAGGGAAGGACGTCTCAGGAAGGAGCCGCCGTTGCGGATCACTACACCTCCGGCGATCTGGAGACGCGCATCCTGGCCGCGCTGCGGGAGACGGGCAAGGACCCGGAGGCGCTCACCCTGGCGGACCTGTCCCCTGTGGATGAGTTCCATACCCGCGGCCGCGAGGCCACCCGCGAGCTGGCCGAGTTTGCGCGGTTGGCGCCGGGGTTGGAGGTGGTGGATGTGGGCAGCGGCCTGGGCGGCCCGGCGCGCTTTCTTGCGGCGGAGTACGATTGCCGTGTGACGGGGCTGGACCTGACCGAGGAGTTCTGCCGGGTGGCCACCATGCTCACAGAGCGCACGGGACTGAGCGGCAAGGTGAGCTTTCGTCACGGCAGCGCCCTGGAGATGCCCTTTGAGGCGGACAGTTTCGACGTGGCCTGGACCATTCAGGCGCAGATGAATATTGCCGACAAGGCGAAGTTTTACGCGGAGATTTTCCGTGTGCTCAAGCCGGGCGGCAGGCTGGTGTTCCAGGACGTCTTCCAGGGGCCCGGCGGGGAGTCGCACTACCCGGTGCCCTGGGCGGAGGAGCCCGCCATCAGCTTTCTTGTTCCGCCGGAAGAGGCGCGCGCGGCGGCGGAGGGAGCGGGCTTCCGCGTGGTCGAGTGGCGGGACGTCACCGAGGCCTGCCTGGCCTGGTACGCCAAGCTGCCGGACGCTACGGGCAAACCCCTGCCTCCCTTGGGTCTCCATCTGCTGCTGGGGGCCACCGCCCGCGAGAAGCGGCAAAACCAACTGAAAAACCTGCAGGAGGGGCGGGCGGTGTTGGTGCAGGCTATGCTGACCAGGTAAGGGAAGCGGGGCGGATATAGGGAGCGGGACGCATGATTCGCAAATTCACCATGGAAATCAACCGCGTGAACCGATTCGCCGCAGCGTTGGGCGCATGCCTGCGACGTGGCGTATGATTGAATGGGAGGGCATCGCGTCCGCAACCTCGGGGACAGGCTCGATCCAATATCGGGTGATGCGTCGAGGGAGGTTCTTTTCACCCTTTTGCAATAGCAGGAAATTGGGGAGTTCCTCAGGTAACGCGAAGGGTTCCATTTGGAAAATGCCGGTTGATCCTAATTTCGACAAGGAGCCGAACCAATGGCCACTATCAGTATGGTTTCGGAGCAGGAGGCGGCCGGGAAAGTCAAACAGATCTACGCCGAAATCATGGAGACCTACGGAATTGATTTCGTGCCCAACATGTTCAAGGTGATGGCCCACAGGCCCGTGTTTCTGGAAGCGCAATGGAAGAAGATCAACGCCGTCATGCGCGAACCAGGCAAACTGGACCCGATGACTCGGGAGGTGATCGCAGTGGCGGTATCAGCGGTGTTGGGATGCGACTACTGAATTTCCGTTCACACTTCCGCGGTGCGGAAACTCGGCTTGGACGATGAAGGGATTCTCGAACTGATGACCGTGGTCGACCTCTTCAGCGGGCTCAATCACTTCAACCAGGGTCTCCAATTGGAACTCGACGAAAAACCGTGGTTCGGGTGAGGGTAACGCCTCGAATGCCGTCGGCATTCTTTTGAATGGAGTCGAGGAGGATGGAACGCTGGAGAGCATTCCGACTTATCCTGCCGCTATCCCCCTAATATCACTGTACTTGTCGGCTCGATCTTTGTGCGTTGAAGGTCGATATTCATATCTCCTATGCACAGCGGTATAGCACAATCGAGGGAAAGGGTCCACCCCCGTTGCCACAGGCCTTCATCGTTATTGATTTCATTAGCCCAGTTTCGAGAGTGCAACCTCGACGACCTCCCGAAGCGCCTCCTCTGTTGCTCCACCCCTTGCCATGATCCCAATTCCATGTACGTTGGCGGTCAGGAACCGGGCCAATGCCCGCAAATCACGGTCGGCATTCAGCTCACCCAACCGGGTGGCGTTCTGAAGTGCTCTATGGAAGGCATTCTCCACACGCTTTAACCAATCGCCAAGTTTTGCGGCCACATCCTCATCGAACATGGCGAGTTCCAAAGCAGTGTTGGCCCACATGCACGACTTTCGGGCAGGTTGTAAAGTGACGGTTTCAAGGTTCATCTCAAAATGTCCACGAATGGCCTCCAGCGAAGCATCCGAGGCCGACAAGGGGCTTTCGGCGAACATATCGCCGTACCGATCCAGGGCCTTTAGGAACAAACTGTGCTTATCCCCGAAGGTGTCGTACATGCTCTGGTAACTGATCCCCATGGCCTTTTGCAGATCACGGGTAGATGTGGCCTCATAGCCCTTTCTCCAAAACAATTCCATGGCCGAATTGAGAGCCTCATCTGGATTGAACTCCTTTAAACGTGGCATGGCTTCCCTATCGAATGGGTCAGGATGAACCCGCCTTACCGGACAAGTTCATCCATTCCACGATCAAATGTGGCCATTTAGCTGGCCGCCTGCAGTTGGGCAGAACCCTCTATTCCACGGGGGATTCCATTCCGCCCGATTAATTTACCGGTTTTCGCATGTTGCTCCAATGATTCCAGCACCTTGTCGAACAGGGCTTGCATCTTTCCGGTGATAATCAACTTATTCATAAGCCAGCCGACCGGCCCGAACTTGACCACGTACTTCATTTCGATGGTCACTCGGCTGGACTCGTTACCCACAGGCTCGACCCGCATGGTCGCCTCGGCATGCTTGAATGGGAGAGACCCCTCGCTCAGTTCTACGGTAAATTCTTTCCCATCTTTCCAAGCAATCACTTCTTCAGTGATGCTGGACTTGTCGTAGAAATGGCATATCCGCTTTGCGCCAACGCCTTCGTTGCTTTGACTGAGAAGCGGTGAGGTTTCCACAACGGGGTGGAACTTATAAACGCCCCCGAAATCCTTCAAGACATTCCAAACTTTCTGGCTGGCGACGTTCATGCTCCGGGTCTTGCTGATCGTGTTCATTGCATTTCCTCCTGCGTATTGTGATTATTCCAGATCATTTAATCTAGAATCAAGCCTAAAAAATGCCATCGAGAAATTTCGACGGTCTGTTACCAATATAGATCATATGATCCGGAATGCAAGAGAAAAATCAAGCAAGCTAAAAAAATTCGTATTTCATACATAATTTCAATTAATTAGCCGACAATCAGATTTTTTGGAGAGACTATTTATCCATCCCGCAGGGTGGGCACGGGCGAGCGGAAATCCCGCTCCCATGCGGGCTGCAATTTGTCGCGCTGCTGCTTGTCCAGCCAGATGCGGATACCCATAGGAACCCCCTGAACGAATCGGGTGAGCGAAATGTGTGGAATGAACCTTTCCCCGTTGAATCTTCTAAGCACCGGGCGGGGGGATGTGTCAATGAGAAACGGGGGTGGGGCGCGCGCGCTGCCGGAGGTAGATTGTGGGGCGCACGGCCGTGCGCCCCCACGGGCGTGGATTGAAATTAGCGGGCGGGTGCCGCCGCTCAGGTGCCAATGCCGGCCGGCCAGAGTTCGCGCAAGGGTATGAAAAGCCCCCAGGCGATGAGTATAAGGCCCAGGGGAGTGGAGATTTTGCGGCCCCAGGGCATGTTTTTTTCGATGGCCATCACCGCCCCCAGCCCCAGCATCCAGCCCACGTTTCCGATGCCCACGCCGAACATGAGCAACATCAGCGCCCAGCAGCAGCCCACGCAAAATACGCCGTGATGGACGCCCAGCAGGAACGAGTTCCAGTGCTCATGGCTGCCGCGCCAATATTGGGTGACAAAGCTGAGGGGCGCCCGGCATTTATCCAGGCAGCGGTATTTGAGTCGGGTGAACTGAAAGCCCCCAGCCACGGCCAGCGTCCCCGCCCCAATGACCCAGGCATTGGCAGTCAGCCACACGGATCGTTCCACGGACTCGTGCAGCAACCAGTCCGCCAGATGGGCCGCCACGCCGAAGGTCAGCCATACGCCAAGATATCCCAAAATCAGCAGTACCATCAGCCGGGCACGGTCTTCCCGGTTGCTTGTGAGGCGGCGAAAGATTGCCAGCAGAGGCAGGGTGGTGGGCAGCATCATAGCCACGGTCATCAGCGTCCATCCCGCCACATACAGCACGGCAGGAATCAACACCC
>CBDUSX010000157.1:0-6704 GCA_965369935.1 uncultured bacterium | reverse complement strand
CCCAGTTGGACCTTGCAACCGCCGGCCTAATTTGATTCGCTGAAGCTCCCTTTGGGAATCCTGAATTAAGAGCGCGCGGCGGATGCCATGGTTTCGCCGCGCGGCCTCGCCACCCGCATTGCTGAGCACAACTAGCGAGCAAAAGGAGGGGCATGGGCCTCGTCAAGGCCAACACCCCGATGATGAAGCAGTTCAACGCCATCAAGGCGGCGCACCCGGACTGCATCATCTTTTTCCGCGCGGGCGACTTCTACGAGATGTTCGGGGACGACGCCGTGCGCGCCTCGGAAATCCTCAACATCGCCCTCACCACCCGCAACAAGGGCTCGGCCAACGCCGTGGCCATGTGCGGCGTGCCCTACCACGCCTATGAGCAGTACCTGAACCGGCTCACCGCCGCGGGGATGAAGGTGGCCATCTGCGAGCAGATGGAAGACGCCGCCCAGGCCAAGACGTTGGTGAAGCGGGAGGTGGTGCGCGTGGTCACGCCCGGCACCACCCTGTCCTCCCAACTGATCGAGGACGACCGGAATCATTTCCTGGCCGCCATCGAGACCCGCCTGGCCAACAAGCCGGTGGGACTGGCCCTGGCGGATTTGTCCACCGGGCTGTTCGAGGTGCTGGAATTCCCCCGCGCGGAGTTGCCCACCCTGTGGACCTTCCTGCTGCGGGAGCGGCCGCGGGAGATTCTCCTGCCCGAGCCCCGCAACGAGAAGGAGCAGGCGGGACTCGCGGCCTTCCGTACCGAGTTGGAGGAGCGCTGCCGGGTGGTGGCCGATGCGGGCTACGTGGTGGAGGAGGTCCCGTCCTCCTGGTTCGAGCCGGCGGCGGCCACGCGGCGGCTGAGCGGGCATTTCGACACCACGGGCCTGGCCGGCTTCGGGGTGGAGCATCTGGAGGTCGCCCTGCGGGCGGCCGGGGCGCTGCTGGCCTATCTGGAGCGCACCCAGAAATGCGAGATGGCCCACTTCACCCAGCTTCGCCAGCGCATGACCGATACCGCGATGTGGCTGGACGAGGCCACCGTCGAGCACCTGGAGCTGTTCGAAAATCCCACCCCCGGAGGAAAGCGCCACACCCTGTTCGCCGTGCTCAACCACACGGCCACGCCCATGGGCGCGAGGCTGCTGCGGCGCTGGATGGGCCAGCCCCTGCTCGAGCCTCAGGCCATCGAAGCCCGCCTGGAGGCGGTGGGCGAGTTGCGCGGGAAGCCCATGGAGGCGGACACCTTGCGGGAAATCTTCGCCTCGGTGCGGGACCTGGAGCGCAACGTGGGACGGATCAGCCTGCCCGTGGCGGGCGTGGCCGACGTGCTGGCCCTGCGCGAATCCTTGAGCGCCCTGCAGGCCCTGCCCGAGGCGCTCGGCTGCTGGCAGGCGGGTCTGCTGGCCGAAACCGCGGAGGGCTTCGACCCCCTCACGGAGGTGCACGACTATCTGGTTTCGCGCCTCCTGCCCGAGCCGTCCCTGAAACTGATGGAAGGGGGCTATATCGGCCAGGGCATCTCCGCCGAGTTGGACGAACTGCGCGAGCTGGCCCGCGATTCCCGGCAGGTCATCTCCGCCCTGGAGGCCCGCGAACGGGAAGCCACGGGCATTTCCTCGCTGAAGATCCGTTTCAACAGGGTGTTCGGCTACTACCTGGAAATCTCCAAGGCGCAGCAGGACAAAGTACCCGCCACCTACATCCGCAAGCAGACCCTGGTCAATGCGGAGCGCTACACCACCCTGGAGCTGGGGGATATCGAGGAGAAAATCCTGGGGGCCGAGGAGCGCATCGGCGCCCTGGAATACGAGGCGTTCCAGGAGTTGCGCAGCGTGCTGGCCGGCTATGTCCGCCGCATCCAGGTCAGCGCGGGCCAGATCGCCCTGGTGGATGCCCTGGCCGCCCTGGCCCACGCGGCGCGGGAAAACGGCTACGTGCGCCCCAAGCTGCTGCCCTCCGATGCGCCGCGCCGCATCCTGATCGAGGGCGGGCGCCACGCGGTGCTGGAACGGATTGACCTGGACGAGCCCTTCATTCCCAACAACCTGGAACTGAACGGGGAGACCCAGCAGATCATGATCATCACCGGGCCCAACATGGCGGGCAAGTCCACCGTGATGCGCCAGGTGGCGTTGATCCAGTTGATGGCCCAGATGGGCGCCTTCGTGCCCGCCGAGCGCGTGGAGCTCGTCCCGGTGGACCGGATTTTCACCCGCGTGGGGGCCTCGGACAACCTGAGCCGTGGGCAGAGCACCTTCATGATGGAGATGAACGAGGCGGCCAACATTCTCAACAATGCCACGCCCGACAGCCTGATCGTGCTGGATGAAATCGGGCGCGGCACCAGCACCTATGACGGCATCAGCATTGCATGGGCCATGGTGGAACATCTTCACCAACTGGGGGCCCTGACCATGTTTGCGACGCATTATCACGAGCTCACGCAACTGGCCCGGGAACTGCCGCGGTTGAAGAATTTTCACATTCCCATTTCCGAGGAGGGAGAACGCCTGGTGTTCCCGCGCAAGCTCATGCGGGGCGAGGCGGACAAAAGCTACGGCATCCAGGTGGCCCGGCTGGCGGGCCTGCCGCGGGACGTGGTGGAAAGGGCCCATGACGTGATGAACAACCTCATTTCAGGCAGCGACGGCGCCGCGGTGGTGGAGCCCGCCGGCATGGGCGGGGGGGACCGGGTATCCCCCGGCCTGGCGGCGCGCGCGCGGCAGCAGCTGTCTTTCATCACCGACGCCCATCCCACCCTGGAGGAAATCCGCGCCCTGGAACTGGACGGCATGAGCCCCAGGGAGGCGCTGGAATTCCTGTATCGTGTCCGCGCGCACCTGGACGAGGGAAAGGACCGATAGCATGCGCGTGCGCTTCGCTTTGCTTGCATTGGCTTCCCTGCTGCTGCTCCCGGCCTCCGGCCGTGCGGAACCGGTGGAGACGCGCTACCGGGAGGAGGCGGCGGCCTTTCACAAGCTCAATGCCCGGCCCGGCGCGCCGGCGGAGCAATGGCGGGAACTGGCCACCGGGTTTTACGATATCTTCCGCGAGCACATCACCCATCCCCGTGGGGCCGACGGCCTGTATTCCTCGGGCCTGGCCCTGCGCGCGGCGCACCTGCAATCCAAGGCCGAAGGTGACCTGGAGCTCGCCCTGCAGCACTTCCAGCAGTTCTTGAGAACCTATCCGGATCACCGGCTGGCCGACGACAGCCTGATGCACATCGGGGAGATCTTCTCCACCGGCGGCAGAAACACTCAGCGCGCCTACCTGACCTTCCGCCAGGTGCTGGTGACCTACCCCAACGGCGATCAGGCCACGCTGGCAAAGCGCAAGGCCGCCGCCCTGGAAGACAAGGCCGCGCCTCTGGAAGACAGGGCCGCGCAAGCCCGCACGGCCGGCAAACCGGCCCAAGCCGCGGCCAGGAGCAGCGGGGATTCCGCGGGGGCGGCGAAAAGACGCAAGGCGACGGTAAAACGGGTGCTGTACTCGACCCTGGAGGACTACACGCGGGTCATTCTCACCACCGACGATGCGGTTTCCTACCGCTACTCCGAGCTGCCTTCCGCGAAAGGCCGGCCCCGCCGGCTGTACATTGACCTCGACAATGCGCTGCCCAGCCGGGGACTGGCCACCGAACACGCGGTGGGAGACGCGGTGCTGGACAAAATCCGCATCAGCAGAAACACCGAGCGCACCACGCGGGTGGTGTTCGACCTGAAGGAGATGGAACGCTTCGAAGTGCAGAACCTGGCCCTGCCCTTCGAGAAAAAGATCATCGTGGACCTCTACCCCAAAACCCACCGGCCCTCCGTGCGCAATGTCAGCTTCACGCCCGCAGCCCCCGCAGCCCGGGCCGCGCGGCCGCGCAAGAGCAGGCCGCCTTCCCTGAGGGACGCCCTGAGCCTCAAGGTGAAAAAGCTGGTGATTGACCCAGGCCACGGAGGCCGCGACCCCGGGGCGATGGGCTTCGGTCTGAAGGAAAAGGACGTGGCCTTGCAGCTGTCCAGGGAGTTGAAGGCCGTCTTCGAGGCAAACCGCCCGGACATCCAGGTGGCGCTGACGCGGAACAGTGACGTGTTCCTGCCCCTGGACAAGCGCCCTCTGATCGCCAAGCGGCAGGGCGCGGACCTGTTCGTGTCCATCCACCTCAACGCGCACGATCAGGAACGCTTCCACGGGGTGGAGACCTATTTTCTCAACCTGAGCACCGACGATTCCTCGTTGCGGGTGGCGGCGCGGGAAAACGCGACCACCGAAAAACAGATCACGGACCTGAACGCCATCCTGCGCGATCTGCTGCAGGACACCAACATCCTGGAGTCCGGCAAACTGGCCAAGCTGCTGCAGGCCTCGCTGGTCACCGAGCTGCGCAGCAATTACAGGGTGCGCGACCTGGGTGTGAAACAGGCGCCGTTCATGGTATTGATCGGAGCGGAGATGCCGAGCGTGCTGGTGGAGGCCGGGTTCCTCACCAACCGCAGGGAAAGCGGCCGGCTCCGAAAACGGACCTACCTGAGAAGAATCGCCGAAGGCATCTATGAAGGCCTGCGCAAATACATCCAGAAGCAGAAACTCGCCCTGGACAATACCCGCCCGCCCCGAACCAAGCCAGGCCAGGACTCCTGAGCGACGCGCGGCCGCCTCCCACCGGACAAACCGTATGGGCAAAGTTGCGGGACGCCCGCCCGCCCTGCTCGCACTTTTGTGCTGCTGCGTCTGGCTCGCCGCCTGCGACGCGGCGCCGGTGTTTCATCCCTACGACAGCGACGTCCTGTATGGGCGCAAGGTGCTTGTGCTCCAGCCTTCCTACGTGCCGCCCGTCTCCAAGGCGCTGCACACGCGCATCGTGGACGAGGTGGAGAAACGGCTGACCGAATTTCCCTACCTGGGCAAGGTCATGACCCGTAAGGAATTCCTGGAGACCGCCCGCAACAACCGGAAGCTCATGAGAACCTATCGGTTGCTCTCCGATACCGCGTCCGTGGTGGGATTCCCCGACCGGGAAACGTCGCGGGAACTGGGAGAATCCCAGGACGTCGGGATGCTGATGGTGGTGCAGTTGTTCTACATCCCCTGCCCGCAATGCGAGGGCTCGAGCCAGCTGGCCCTGGTCGCCAACCTGATAGATGCGAAATCAGGGGAAGTGTTGTGGCGCGCCGATTTTTCCGAGTCCGTACCGGACGACGAGCCGGAGGAGAGAGCCGAGGAGGCGGACGCCATGGTGGAAGAACTCTTCGAAATCATGGCGGAGCACCTGAGCCCCAAATGGCATCGCCTGCGCTTCAAGAACCTGGCGCAGAGCAGCTAAACCGCAACTGAATTCCGATATGCAGCGGGGGGTTCGGGGGGCTGCGACGCCAGGAGTCCCTCGTCGCTTCCCCCGAATACTGTCTGTGAAATATTCAGGCTAGTTGCGCACCACGAATGAGCCCCGGAAGCGGGGATCGAGCCTGCGCAGGGTTCGCATTTCGCGTGTGGCCTCCGCCCGGGTGGCGAACCGCCCTGTCACAATGCGGCGCAGCCGGTAGGTGGACGACTTGAGCCGTGAGGTGAACGACGCCTCGCCCGCCAGCCGCTGATTGATCGAATCCTTCACCACGTTGGCGCGGGACAAATCGGGAAAGGTGCCCATGGACACCTTGTAGGCCCCACCCACGCGGGTCACGTAAGCCTGGCCTTCCAGCCGGTGCTCGTGATTGATGCGGCCGGCCAGCTCTTCAGCCTTGTCCCTGCTGGTAAACGTCGTAGCCGACAATATCTCCAGCGATTCCGACTGTGTCCGCTTCTCCGTGATAAACCGGCTGCGGTTGGTGCGGCTCAGCAGGCGCTTGTATCCGTTCACGCAGGTAGCGAAAAAACACGTCGCCACCTGTACGCCATAGCCCTTGCCCGCGGGCAGGGCCGGCGCGGCGGAAGGCACGGGCGCGGGCTGCGCGGCAACCTGCGGCGGAGCGGCGGGCTGCGCGGCCGGAGGCGGAGGCGGAGGAGGCAGCGGCTGCATGACAGGCGCAGGAGGAGGAGGCAACTCCGGCCTGGCCACCGGCTGCGGCTTGGGCTGATCCTCTTCCAGGATTTCCTTGACGATGGGCCAAGGCAGCTCGATTTTGGGAAACAGAATCGTGTAGGCGAAGTATCCGCCACCCCCCAGCACGGCCAGCAAAACCAGGTACTTGATGGCACGCTTGATGCCGGACAAGTTCATTGGCTGCTTCGGGGCCGCGGGAGCGGCAGCCGCCGCAGCGGCCGGCGCGGCAGCGGCAGCGGCCGCAGCGGCCGGCGCGGCAGCGGGCGGCGCTTCCGCCGCGGGAGCGGCTTCGGCCGCGGGCGGCGCCTCCTCCTGGGCTACTTCCAGGTCGTCAATGGTCGAAAGGTCTTCGAAGAAGGAATCCAGCTCGGAATCGGCGCCGCCTTCGTCCCCTGCGGCCTCCGTGCCTGCATCGCCGCCGCCGGCATCGTCCTCGCCGAGGAAGTTGTCCAGCTCGTCGCCGAAGCCGGCATCCTCTCCGCCACCGCCGGCATCGTCTTCCAGCAGGCCGTCCAGATCCTCGAATCCCTCTAGATTTTCGTTTTCTTCAGCCATGATTCAATGCTTCCCGAATAACGCGGTTCATTCCCTTGAACGTACATCTGCCACCATCTGCGCCCTTAATGCATATTAAATACCTTCCTTTCCATTTTTTGAAGATTTATTACAGGCATTTGGCTCATCAGGC
>CBDUSX010000156.1:0-6727 GCA_965369935.1 uncultured bacterium | reverse complement strand
AGGGCGTCGTCCAGCCGCTGCAGGTGCTCCTTCACGTTCATTATGCCGCTCTCACAATGCCGCTCTCACGATGCTGCTCTCGCTATGTCACTCTCCCCGTGCCGTTCTTCGCTTGCATATGACTTTAGACATATGACCGAGGCCGCCCACCGCAGGCTGTGATATAGCGCGCCCCTTTGCTACCATTGGCTTTTCTGACTGTGCCGACTCGCCGTATGTAGCGTATTTTCCGGGGTTTGCCCAGCCGCCTGCCCCGGCCGCGCATGGACAAGGAAGCACGGATCAGGAAGCAGCGATAAGGAGATGAGGAAACAGGTATGGATTCATCAGCCGAGGTGATCGTGGTGGGGGCGGGCATGGCCGGGCTGGCCCTGGCCATGCAATTAGGACAGCCGGTGCAGGGGGGAAGCCGCGGGCGCTCCGTGCTGCTCATCGACAAGGCGGCTTCACCCCGGGACAAGGTATGCGGCGAGGGCCTGATGCCCCTGGGCATGGACGCCCTCTCCGCGGCGGGGCTGGAGCCGCGCAGCCTGCCGGGGCATGACTTCCTGGGGCTGGTGTACCGCTCCCGCAAGCAGGAGACCCTGCTCGACTTCGGGCCAGGCGTGCGGGGCAGGGGCATCCGGCGCACGGCTTTGATCGAGGCCCTGCAAGCGGCCGCCCTGGCGCATCCGGGAGTGAGCCTGGTCCAGGACGAGGTGATGGGGCCCCTGCGGGAAAACGGGGAAATCCGGGGCGTGGAGGGCCGGGAGGGGAAATACCGGGGGCGGGTGGTGGTGGCCGCCGACGGGGTGCAGTCCCGGCTGGCCCACGCGGCGGGCATGGACATCCGCCATTACGGCTACCGGATGGGCCTGCGCCGCCACTACCGGGTGCCGGGCAGCGCGGCCTGGGACCGGGTGCGGATCGGCCTGTTCGCCCCCTGCGACGTTTACCTCACGCCGGTGGGCGGCGAGACCGTGCTGGCCACCACCATGACCACCCACGCCGGCTACGACGCCATCAAGGACGACTACGAGGGGTTTCTGGCCGCCACGCCCTTCGGGAGCATCTTCAGGGAGGCGCAGCCCGTCTCGCAGCAACTGGGCTGGCACCACCCGCTGTTCTTCCACCGGGGCCATGACGGCGGGGGCCTGCTGCTGGTGGGCGACGCGGGAGGCAGCCTGGACCCCTGCCTGGGCATGGGCATCTCCCTGGCGCTCGTCACCTCCCGGCTGGCCTGCGATGCGGTGGCGGGCATGCTGGATGAACCCCGGCGACGGGAGGAATTCCTGGCGGAGTATGGCCGGGCGCGCGGGGAGCTTTTCCGCCACTACCGGATATTTGATTACATTTTTCGCCTCATGGTGATATCGAAACTCAGTGGAGAACTGTTGTTGTGGGGCATGCGGCACTGGCCCGACATCGCGGATGCGATGCTGGGCGCCGTGGCCGAACGCAGGCCCTGGCGCGGTCTGCCGTGGCGAAAACTGGCCTGTCCCACATGGCGTGACGGCACGCGGCGGCCGGATTGAGACAGGGTGCGGTGAAGGATGGAGCCGCCCCGGAAAGCGCAAGATCCGGTCAGTGCGGGGGCGGGGCCGCATGTATTGCCCGTGAGTTTCAACACCCCTCGCTCCTTGCGAGGGGATGGAATCCAGGGACGGATTTTCAGGAGCAGGCATGATCAGTTTCGCAGGCAAAAAAGGGCTGGTGGTGGGCATCGCCAATCAGCGCAGCATCGCCTATGCCGTGGCGGCTCAGTTGAGCAAGCTGGGCGCGGAACTTGCGCTCACCTACGGGCCGGACCCCAAGGGCCGCTTCGAGCGGTTCATCCGCGGGGCCGCGGAAGAACTGAACGCCACCCAGATGCTGCCCCTGGACGTGAGCGACGACACCCAGATCACCGCCTGCTTCGCCGCCCTGGACGAAGCCTGGGGCGGGCTGGACTTCGTGGTGCATTCGGTGGCCTTTGCGGACCGGGCCGACCTGGAGGTGCCGTTCACGGAAACCAAGCGCAAGGGCTGGCAGCTGGCCCTGGACATCAGCGCCTATTCCATGATTCCCGTGGCCCGGGAGAGCGCCCGGCTGATGCGCAAGAACGGCGGGGGCAGCATGGTGGGCATGACCTTCATCGGCTCGGTGCTGGCCGTGCCCAACTACCACGTGATGGGGCCGGCCAAGGCCGCCCTGGAAGCCGTGATCCGCTACCTGGCGCGGGAGTTGGGGCCGGACAACATCCGTTGCAACGCCGTGTCCGCGGGGGCCATCCGCACCCTGTCCTCCTCGGGCATCAACCAGTTTCCGGAAATGCTGAAAGTGGCCGGGGAACACGCGGCCCTGCAGCGCAACGTGACCGTGGAAGAGGTGGCCCAGGCCACAGCCTTCCTGCTCAGCGGGGCTTCCTCGGCCATCACGGGCCAGTCCATATACGTGGACTGCGGCTACAACATCATGGCCAACTGATCGGAATGGACGTTACCGACACATCGTACGCGGAAGGCAGGGTCTTCGACTTCGAGAAGGAGGACAAGATCGGCAGCGGCCTGCTGGAAGTCTTCCCCTACGAGGGGCCGCGGCAGAAGATTGCGTACGAGACCGCGGAGTTCTCCGCGGTCTGCCCCTATTCAGGCCTGCCCGATTATGCCCGCCTGAGCATCGAATACATTCCCGACAGCCAGATCCTCGAACTGAAGTCCCTCAAGTACTACATCGTCTCCTTCCGCAACGTGGGCATCTTCCAGGAGCCGGCCACGGCTCGCATCTTCCAGGATATCTCCGCGCGGTTGCAACCCCAATGGCTATGTGTGAAAACCATCTATAACACCCGGGGCGGAATCGATTCCACCTGCGTCATCGATTCCAGCCAGCAGTAAGACGCGCGGGACGACACGCACTCAGGACGCGTGATGAGCATTCCTGTTCTGGTGAACGGCGCCAAGGGCCGCATGGGCATCCAGGTGGTGCAGACCGTGCAGGCCGAGGAAGGGCTGGAACTGGCCGGCCAGACCGATCTGGGGGACGACCTGGCCCAGGCCATCAAAGAGGCCGGGGCGCAGGTGGTGATTGACTTCACCCACCCCGACGCCGCCTTCGGCAACGCAGAGGCCATCGTCAATGCGGGCGTGCATCCGGTGGTCGGCACCACGGGATTCACCGAGCCGCAGATCGAAATATTGCAGGCCATGTGCGCAGAGCGCAAGCTGGGCGGCCTGATCGCCCCGAATTTCGCCATCGGCGCGGTGCTGATGATGCGCTTCGCCGCCGAGGCGGCGAAGTTCCTGCCGCATGTGGAGATCATCGAACTGCACCACGACGGCAAGGCGGAGGCGCCCTCGGGCACCGCCATCAAGACCGCGCAAATGATCGCCGAAGCGCGGCCGGAGGCCCCGCCGCCCAAGGTGGAGGAGAAGGAACTGGACGCGGGCGCAAGGGGCACCAAAAACTATCCGGTACCCATCCACTCGGTGCGCCTGCCGGGCCACGTGGCCCATCAGGAGACCATCCTCGGGGGGCAGGGGGAGACCCTGCGCCTGCGGCACGACTCCATCAGCCGGGAATGCTTCATGCCCGGCGTGGTGCTGGCCGTGAAGAAGGTGGTCGGGCTGGAGCGGCTGTATTACGGACTGGAACATCTGCTGTAGGGCGCCATGGAATCCACGCTGGACACAAAGTTGCGCAGAAAGCGGAGAAAGTCCCCCTACGGGCCCTCCCGCGCCGCCTTCCGGCCCCGCCCCGGGCCCGCGGAAGCCGAGGACGCCGAGCCCGGCAAGGACTACACCCCGCACATTCTGGAATTTCTCCAGGGCGTCCACGGCAAAATCCGCATGGACGGCACGGGAGACTATTACTACGAGAGCGTCTCCACCATTTCCCTGCATTTCCTGCTGAAGTCCCGCCTGCCGGCCAAGGAGATTCTGTGGAGCTGGTACCGGCATTTCGAAAACGACCGCGCCGAATCCATCTACCAGACCCTGCCGCCCCAGCGGGACGAGGAGTTTCTGGAGGTGCTCTCTTCCTGCGCCTTCTCCTGGGACGCCGACGCGGTGCGCGAGTCCGGCGTGGTTTTTTTGTCCCAGCACCGCAAGGAGGTCTACCTTGCGCTGGAGGAAATCCTGTCCATGCGCTTGGACGCCTACGAAACCCTGGAGGATGGGGAGTTGGCCGAGGCGCTCAGCCCGCGCGGCACCTGGAGCGAGCGGCACCTGAACCGGCTGATCCGGGGCATTCAGACCCAGCCTCTTTCCCGCGATCAACGCCAGTCCGTCTACGATCAGCTCGAGTCCGATTACCTGAAAGCCACCGCCCGCCATCTGATTGACGAGTCGCTCAGCGAGGCGTTCTGGAAATCCCCGCCGCCGGAACTGGAGGCGCTGCATTCCCGCTTCATCATCTTCGCCCGCACCATGACCAACACCGCCCGCCGGCTGGGCGTGTACACCTCCCGCAAGAGCTTCGAGGAGCAGGGCAACGGCCGGGCCTGGGACGGCGACGGCGGCGGCAACGGGTATGGCAGGCGCCCCCGAGCGCCGCGCGGAAACGCGGGGCGCAACCACCACACCATGGAACGCACCCACTTCCAGGCGCTGGGGCTGGAGGCCGGAGCGACCCTGATCGAGGTCAAGACGGCCTACCGGGAAATGGTCAAGCAGCATCATCCGGACCAGGGGGGTTCGGTGCAGGACTTCCTCCGCCTGCAGGAAGCCTACGAATTCCTGCTGACCCAGGTGTTTTGAATTTTATCTGCTGAATAGGTTCCTCCCAACGACGGATAATAGCCTGGCTGACGGCCCGGCTTACCCCTGCCTCTATTGAAATACCCTTGGGTTGAATTAAAATTGTTTCTGCCAACATTTGTATGATAAGCGACAGATTCCATTCTGGTTTTTGATTCAGCGCTTATTTGGGGGGTAGGCCTGTGAATCTCGCATTAATGATCGGAACTTCGGTCGGGGCGGTGCTGGGGCTTGTCCACGCGTGGAGCATTTACGCCCGCCGAACCGGCGAACTTCCCGAAAGAAAAGCAAAGCATCCGATCGCGGTGAGGGCAAGCGCGGCCTATTATGCGCTCTGGACGCTGCTGCTGTGGGTGCTGTTCGGCTCTTACGTATTCTACCTTTGGGTAATCGGCGCCGTCCTTTACACCCTGGTGGGCGCCTTAAAAGCGCTCGCGCGCCTCATTCCGTCCCGGTAAGTCCATGGACCCGACAAACGTACGGAAAGTTGGAATCATCGGCGCCGGCGTCGCCGGTCTGTCCACCGCCAAACTCCTGCTCGCCCAGGGCCTTGACTGCACGGTGTTCGAACGGGGCTCCACCCTGGGGGGGGTGTGGACCGTCGGTTACTCGAACTTCGGAACTCAGTTGCAACGGGAACTGTACGAATTCCCCGACTGGCCGCTCCCGGCGGGCGGTCCCAAGTTCACTCCCGGACCGGTTGTGCAAAAATACCTTGAAGACTACGCCAAGCACTTCGGCGTTTGGCCGCAGATCAGGTTCAACACGACAGTGTCCAGTCTGCGCGAGCCCAGCGGCGGGAACCAGAGTTGGCGTGTTTCCTACGAACAGGCGGGAAGCTCCCGCGAGGAGGATTTCGACCTGATCGTTGTATGCATCGGACTGTTTTCAAACATTCCCCACATGCCCGAATTTCCCGGCCGGGAGCGATTCGGGGGTGAAGTCATTCACATCTCGGAGTTTGCGGCAAGGGACCAACTCGAGGGCAAGAAGGTGGCCGTGGTCGGTTACGGAAAAAGCGCCACGGATGCGGCGGTGGAATCGGCGGCGGTTGCAGCGGAAACCACGATCATTTTTCGCGAAGTGCATTGGCCGGTGCCGCCAATGATCGCCGGCATTCTGCCTTTCAAATGGGCCATGCTCACCCGCATGATGAGCACGCTGCTTCCCTTGTACTACCGCCCCACAGGCTTCGAGCGCGTCATGCACTCTCTGGGAGAACCCCTGGCCTGGCTGTGGTGGCGCATTGTGGAAATTCTGCTCAGCGTCCAGTGCCGGCTGTGGTCACGCTTCGGAACCCGCCTGAGTCTCGTGCCGAAAATACCGGTGGAGATTGATACGTTTGGTGAATCCACGATGTGCCCAATTCCCCAGTTTTACCGGTTGCTGCGCAAGGGCGTGATCATTCCCCAACGCACCGGGATCGCCGAGTTCACGAATAATGGTCTCGTCCTGGAAAACGGCGCAAGCGTTGAGGCGGACGTGGTGATTCTCGCCACCGGCTGGGAGACCGATTACAGTTTCCTTTCCGAAAATCTGCGCTCCAGCATCGGTTTTGAGGAAGACGGCTTTTACCTGTACCGGCAGATGGTTCATCCCGGCGTTCCCAATTTGGTTTTCCTTGGAATCACCTCAACGATTGAGTGCATTCTCACTTTTAACCTCCAGGCCCGCTGGCTGGGCGAACTGATCAAGGGCAGTCACCGCCTTCCGTCAAGGGAGGACATGCTCGATAACATAGAACAGATAAAAGCCTGGAAACGGAAATTGATGCCGTTCAGCGAGGCCCGCGGCGCCCGGCTGTTGCTGCACCTGCAGCACTACCATGACGAACTGCTGGTGGATTTCGGCGCGGCTCCCTCCCGCAAGAAGGGGGTGTTCGCTCCCTTCAAGGAGGTCTTCGCGCCGTATCAGCCCAGCACTTACCACGAGGTTGTCTCGGGGGAATGGACGAGCTGATGAGCTGCGCCAAAGCCGCCTCGCCTTAGGCGTTACCGGTTTCCGGTCTCTCA
>CBDUSX010000155.1:0-6748 GCA_965369935.1 uncultured bacterium | reverse complement strand
CGCCCGGGGCGCGGCATGTGGTATCTTTTCCTGTTTGAGACGCCGCTGTTTGAGAAGCTCGCACACCCCGCATCGTCCGGCCATCATGCCCGACTGGATCACGATCAAAGGCGCCCGCCAGAACAACCTGAAAAACATTGACGTCGCCATCCCCAAGAACCAACTGGTGGTGGTGACCGGCCCTTCCGGGGCGGGCAAGTCCTCCCTGGCCTTCGACACCCTGTACGCGGAGGGCCAGCGGCGCTACGTGGAGTCCCTCTCCCCCGCGGCGCGGCAGTTTCTCACCCAGCTGGAAAAGCCCGACGTGGACGCCATCGAGGGGCTGGGCCCGGCCATCGCCATCGAGCAGCGGGCGGGCGCGGCCAACCCGCGCTCCACCGTGGGCACGGTCACGGATATTTACGACTTCCTGCGCCTGCTTTTCGCCCGGGTGGGCAAGCCTGTGTGCCACCGCTGCGGCCAGCCCATCGCCGCCCATACGGTGCAGCAGATCGTGGACGAGGCCCTGGCGCGGCCCGCGGGAACGCGGGCGCTGGTCTGCGCCCCCCTGACCTACGACCCCGCGCTGGACTTTGCCGCATGCCTGGCCCAGTACCGGCGGGAGGGCTTTGTGCGCCTGCGCCTGGACGGAAAGACCTATCTCCTCGAAGAGGACATCCCCGAACCTGGAGAGGACGGTGCGCCCATGGCCCTGGTGGTGGACCGGCTGACCCTGAGCGAGGAAAACAAGCAACGGCTCACCGAGGCAGTGGAACTGGCCCTGCAATACGGCGCGGGCCTGGCGAGCTACGTTTTCCTGGACAGAGTTTTTCTGGAAGAAGGGGGGCCGGAAGACGGCAGCGCGGAACGCGGGAGCACGGGAGAGGGAGCGGAAAGCGAAGCGATCTACAGCAAGACCCCGCGCTGCACCTCCTGCGGCATCACCTACCCGGAGGCCCACCCGCGCAATTTCTCCTTCAACAGCCCCATCGGCGCCTGCGGGGAATGCCACGGGCTGGGGCGGCAGATGTCCGTCAGTCCCGAGCAGGTGGTGCCCGACCCAGGCAAAAGCCTGGCCGAGGGCGCGGTGGCCCCCTGGGAAAGGAAGAGCTCGGCTTCCTTTCACCAGATGCTCGAGCAGGTGGCGGCCCACTACGGATTCAGCATCTTCACGCCCTTCGGAGAGCTGCCCGAGTCGCATAGGGAAGTGATCCTGCAAGGCTCGGGAGGGAAGGAACTCGAGTTCACCTACGAGGGGGACGACTCCAGCTACCGTTACAGCCGCGCCTTCGAGGGGGTGATCCCCAATCTCGAGCGGCGCTTCAGGGAGACGGAGTCGGCCTCCGTGCGCGAGGAAATCCGGCGCTACATGGTCGCGCGGGTGTGCAGGCAATGCGGCGGGGAGCGGCTGCGCACGGAGAGCCTGCACTACCTGCTGGGCGGGCTGTCCATATCCGGCGTCACGCGTCTCAATCTGGTCGAGGCCGCGGCCTGGGCCGCCGCCCTGGCCCTGCCCGCCGAGGAGGCGCAAATCGCCGGCAAGCTGATGGAGGAAATCTCCGCCCGGCTGGGTTTTCTGCAAAACGTAGGGCTGGAGTACCTGTCCCTGGACCGCACCATGGACACCCTGTCCAGCGGGGAAAGCCAGCGCATCCGCCTGGCCACCCAGATCGGCTCGGCCCTGAGCGGCGTGATCTACATCCTGGACGAACCCACCATCGGCCTGCACCAGCGGGACACGGCGCGGCTGCTGACCACCCTCACCGGCCTGCGGGACGCGGGAAACTCCGTAGTGGTGGTGGAGCACGACCGGGACACCCTGGCCGCGGCGGACTACCTGATCGAAATCGGCCCGGAGGCCGGGGCAGCCGGCGGAGAACTGGTGGCCCAAGGCAAGCCCGCGGAACTGAAGAAGCTCGCCCATTCCAAAACCGGGCGATACCTGGCCGGCGATCTGGCCATTCCGGTGCCCAAAACGCGGCGGGAGCAAAGCTGGCAAAAGCTGGAGTTGCTTGGGGCCGACGGCAACAACCTGAAGGGGCTGGACGTGGTGATTCCCCTGGGCCTGCTGACCTGCGTAACGGGGGTTTCCGGCTCGGGCAAGAGCACCCTGGTGCTGGACACCCTCTACGCGGCCCTGTTGCGGCGGCTGCAACACAAGCCCCTGGCCGGTCTGGCCTGCAAGGACTTGAAGGGCCACGAGTACGTGGA
Source organism: uncultured bacterium (assembly GCA_965369935.1). GTDB lineage: Bacteria > SAR324 > SAR324 > SAR324 > JACQKK01 > JAPUIH01. The sequence continues at coordinate 4,558 of CBDUSX010000155.1, read as the reverse complement.
CAAGGTGATTCACATTGACCAGTCTCCGATCGGCCGGTCCTCCCGCTCCAATCCGGGCACTTACCTGGGGGTGTTCACGCTGATCCGGGAGCAGTTCGCCGCCCTGCCGGAATCCCGGGCGCGGGGCTATGCCGTGCGGCGCTTCAGCTTCAACGTGGAGGGCGGGCGCTGCGGAGGCTGCCAGGGGGAAGGGGTGAAGCGCATTGAAATGCATTTCCTGCCCGACGTGTTCGTGCGCTGCGACGCCTGCGAGGGCAGCCGCTACAACAGGGAAACCCTGGAAATCCGCTACCGGGGCAAGACCATCGCGGACATCCTGAACATGACCATCAGCGAGGTGGAGCAGTTCTTCCGCGCCATCCCGGCCGTCCGTTCCCGGCTTCAGCCCATGCTGGGGGTGGGCCTGGGCTATCTTTGCCTGGGCCAGTCCGCCAACACCCTGAGCGGCGGCGAGGCCCAGCGCTTGAAAATCGCCCGCGAACTGGGCCGCAAGGAAAGCGGCCGCACCCTGTATCTGCTGGACGAGCCCACCACCGGCCTGCACCTGGAGGAGGTGGAACGGCTGGTGAACGTGCTCAACCAACTCGTCAACAACGGCAATTCCGTGGTCGTGATCGAGCACAACCTGGAATTGATCAAGTGCGCCGATTACATTATAGACCTGGGCCCGGAGGCCGGAGCGGACGGAGGACGGATCGTGGCCCAGGGCACCCCCGAAGAATTGCTCTCCAACAGGAAGACCTCCCACACCGCGGCCCACCTGAGGCCATACCTCACGGGCGCCGCGCCGCAAAAGAAAAGCTCCCCCCGCGATAAGGACAGGTATTTGCATTCCACCGGTTAACAATTTGTGGCCAATAACCGGAGGATTGCTCGGTGAAACGGATCACCATCTTGTTTTTACTGTTGACGGTGCTGGCCTCTGCGCCGCTGCGGGCCCAGGAAAAAGAGCCCCTGGTCATGCGCGTCATGGTGGACTGGACCGCCGGGGGCATCATCGCCGGCATAGTGGTGGGCACGGCCATCTGGCTGACCGATCCAGGCAAAAAGGGCAACAAGCTCTCCGATCAGGCCGCCCGCGGCGCCGCCTGGGGCGCGCTCGCCGGTGCGGTATTCGCCCTCACCGTGGCCAACAACACCGCCATTGGGCCGGCCGTCGTCCAGGCATCGCCCGGGCCTCTCCATCCCGCGATGCGCATTACCTCCGATCCCATTGCCGACGAGGAACAACGCCAGCACCTGCTTGCCTCGAGCGGGGGTGCGGGTTCCTTCGGCGGGAAGAGCATCGTGCTTCCCCTGCTCAATCTTCGTTTTTGACACCACGGGTTTCACCGCAAAGCCATGAAAATTCTCTGCACCGGAATGATTCTGTTTTGCTTCCTGCTGGCGCAGCTGGTGCTCGCACCGCTGGCATTGGCGCAGCAGGCCCCGCCACAAATGCGCATCGGGGAAAAGCCGGTGATGGAGAACGTGTTCTTCAACGTGGTGTGGGGCTCGATTTTCGGGATTCTGCTCGGCGCGGCGGTGGCAGCCGCGGAAGCGGACGAGCCCTCCGCGCCGGACGATTTGGGCGACACCGTGCTGCAAGGCGCCACGGCGGGCGGCATCATCGGGCTGGCGGCGGGCCTGTTCCTGGTGGCCTCCGGAATTACTTTCGACCCGGACACCGCCACCCTGTTCACCAGGAACGACGTGGACGAGTTCGAGCAACCCATAGTCGCCCGCGCGGCCGCGCCGCGGACGGGCCCGGCGCTCCCCTTCGTCCTCGAGACCTCCACCAGCGGGCCCATGCGCATCACGGGTTTCCGCACCACGGTGTTGGACATGAGGTTTTAGCGTCCCCCTTCGCCGGTGTGCCGGGGCGCGGCCGATTCCACGGTCTATGCCACCCCTTCCAATCCGCGGTGAGCCATGAGCCGCACGACAAGCCTTCCGCCCATCTTCCTGGATCGTGACGGCACGATCGTCGAGGAGGTGGGTTACCTGACCTCCCTGGACATGATGCGCCTGATTCCGGGCGCGGGCGCGGCCATCCGCTCGGCCAACCGGGCCGGCCACGCCGTGGTCGTCATTTCCAACCAGTCCGCCGTGGCCAGGGGCATGATCAGCGAGGCCTTCGCGCGGGAGAGCGGCGAGCACCTGAGCGGGCTGTTGGCGGAGGAAGGAGCCCGCATTGACGGCTATTACTTCTGTCCCCACCATCCCCAAGGCAGGCCCCCCTACGATACGGACAGCGAAGAGCGCAAGCCCCGCCCAGGGATGATGCAGCGCGCCGCCCGCGACCTGGGGCTCGACCTGCGGGGCGCCTACATGGTCGGGGACAAGACCAGCGACGTAGAGACCGGCGCCGGGCTCGGCGTGACGCCCGTCCTGGTGCGCACGGGCTATGGCCGTGAATCGGAGCAGCGCCTGGGAGCGGAATTTTCCGCGCGGGGCGGCGCGATCGCCGCGGATCTGGCCGAGGCCATTGCGTGGATTCTGGAGCATGCCAAGACATGAATTCACCACCTCCGGCGCGCGGAGATCGGCGGCGGCGCACAATTTTTGTTGTTTGGAGCCCAAGAAACTGTAATGATTCAAATTAGCGTCGCCCGTGCGCGGCGGGGTGCTTACGGATAAGCATCGGTCGGTTCTGGTCAAGCACATGGAAGGGCTTGCCATGGCTATTGCAATGAAGTTACGGATCCCTCCTTCCGTCGTATGGGGCGGAATCGGCGTCTTGATCGTCCTGTTGGGGGCTGGCTCGGCGCTGTACTACTACGGCCGCACCCAGGACAATGGTTTCAGCTTCCGGAAAATCCGTCTTCCCTTCCTGACGAAGAAAGACGTCCGCACCTACACCGTCCAGGACGGGGACAACCTGTGGGCCATCGCCAGAAAAGGGGAGTTGGTGGAAAGCCCCTGGCAATGGCGCGACATCGTCGTCCAGAACAAGGACAAGATAGACTACACCTTCGTGGCCCAGGACAGCGGCCACTGGAAGGTGCTGCTGGAGAAGGGACAGACCCTCTCCGTGACCGCCCGGCCGCCGCCCGATCCGGACGCGCCTGTCAAAAAGAAGTTCGCGCTGCAACTGCTGTCCGCGCCCGAACCGAATCTGAACCGCGCCCTGAAAATCGTACGCATGATGCTGGGCGACGGTTATTACGCCTATCTCTACCGGATCGAAGTGAAGGGCGAGCAGGTCTACCGCGTCCGGGTGGGCTTTTTCGAAACCAAGGCCCTGGCCGAGAAAGCGGGCAAGCAGATTCACGCCCGCTACGCGGGCAAGAAGATCTTTCCCGACAAGTACATGGTGTTCCTGCCCTCCTTCCGCGAAATGCGGGGGGAACGGCTGTACTATGGCGTGCAGAAAACCCGGCCCTGGGTGATCGAGTTCCCCCACCGCGAAACCCACGCCAAGGCCCTGGACGACCTGAAGGCGGTCTCACAGGTGAGCGAGTTCGCCTACATTTCCCAGCGGAAGGACCCCTTGAGCGGGCTGTTCCTCTACCGCACCCGGGTGGGCTTTTTCGCCTCGGCGGACAACGCCAAGGAACTCATCAAGCAGCAGGGCAAAGGCAAGGGAACGCTGTGGAGCCAGGCCAGGGTGACCAGCCTGCAAAAGTTCAGCGAGGCCCTGCCCGGCCAGCGGGTAAAGGTGGCGGCTCCGCCCAAGTCCTGACCGGCCGGAATAACCTTCGGTGGCCGTGCCGATTTGCTCCGGCGCGAGCGCCGGCCATGCGCCCTCTCATTTCACAGCACTCATGACTCCTGCGGCCGAGACGGCCTGGGCGGCCTTTGAACGGGAGGCGGACGCCGCCGGGCTGAACGTGCGCCTGGTGCTCACCCGCGACAGGGCAGAGCGGGGCTTTCGCGCCCGTGCAGCCGCACCGACGGAACCTGCGCGGGACGCGCGGGGAAGCGGCGCCCGGGTGGCCCCGACCGCCGGGCCGGAAGCGTTTCACGGCAGCTACCGGCGGCTGGTGCTGCTGGGCTCCGCCGGAAAGGAGATCTGGGAGCGTTTCCAAACCGCCGCGGCGGCGGAAGAGACGAAACCGCCCGACCCCCTGGACCGCCACACGGAACGGATCGTGGAAGGTCTGGCCGCGGCGTTCCGGGCCGCCGACCCAGGCGTACTGGCGGTCTATCCCTTCGATCATCCACGCCGCATCGTGCCCTGGCTGGCCCTGCTGGAGGGCTCCAGCCAATTGCGCTTCACGCCCTTCGGCGTGGGCATTCATTCGCGCTTCGGCCCTTGGTTTGCCTGGCGGGCGGCGCTGCTGAGCGAATTGCCCCTGCCCTTGTCTCCGGCGGAGGAGGAAAGCCCCTGCGCTGCCTGTCCGGCGCCCTGCGTGGCCGCCTGCCCCGCCGGGGCGGTGGCCAAGGAAGCGTTCGACTGGCGGGCTTGCGTGGATTACCGGGTGGCCGAACAGCCCTGCCGGGCCACCTGCCTGGCGCGCATGGCCTGCCCCGTGGGCACGGAATACCGGTACGGAAAGGCGCAGATGGCCTACCACTACAGCGCCAGCCTGCGCATGATCGAGGCCGCCAAACGGCCGAAGTAAGCGGCGCGGGC
>CBDUSX010000154.1:0-6782 GCA_965369935.1 uncultured bacterium | reverse complement strand
CCAGCACGTGGTCGGGCAGGGTGAGGCCCAGGGCCCTTTCCAGGCGCACCAGCAACTCGACCCGGCTCAGGCTGTCCAGCCCCAGATCGCCGTCCAGGGATGAGTCCGGGGTGACTTGCAGGCCGGCCTTGGTGTGGGGATGCAACTCGATGGACAGGCCCCGGATGATGTCCAGCACCATGGCCGCCTGTTCCAGGAACTCCCGGCGTTGCGCCTGTTCATCGTGGCGGTCGGGATTTTCCGCATCGGAAGAGGGAGGTGCGCGCATCGTCTTCGTCCTCTGCGATCCATGTATCCGGCGCAATGACCGGCGGGCACGCGCCTCCCCGCGGCGATAATTCCGGGGGAAGGGAGCGGCCGGGACCGCGCCACGGCGAAAGAGCCACTGCAATTTATGCTCGACGTTATCGTCTATACTACAACACCGGGGCCTTTGTTCCAACCGGTGATCCGTCCCGGCCGCCGGCCGCTCCCTTCCCCGGATTTTTCCCCGCTGCGCAGGTTCCCTTTCCGCTCAGCGGCCGGAGGGCCTTCAATTCCGTTCCGGCTTCAGCCGCGGAAGCCTGTCTGCTCCGGCGCCCCGGCACCCGGCCAGGCGTCCTCCCGCGGCCGGCAGCCCGGCAGGGCCCTGCTCACCGCGGACAGCTTATCCGCCAGCGGCCTCGGCGCAAGGCGTTCCCCGCGTAAAGCAAGCGCGATCCGGCCGTCCATGGCAGACGCGCCGGCGAGGGGCGCCTCCGCCACGGGTTGGCCGTTAAAGAACCGCAAGAGCTGCTCGTGCTGCCGGCCCGCATCCTCGTAGCCGAGCTGAATCAGGGATTCCAGATATTCGTGGTCGAACATCAGGTAACTCACCAGGTCGTTGTGGGTGTCCGGCGAGCCTTCGATGATCCTGGAAAAGAATTTCTGGATGGGCGTAAGCGACGCGCGCCGGGCCAGCAGCCGCATGAAATGGTCGTAGGCCAGCGCGCCCAAATCCTGGCTGGGCGCAATCACGAACGGCTCGATCTTCTTGATCTCCTGCCGCGAGCTTTCCCGCGAACTCCGCCCGCGGCGTCTGGCGTTGACGAGGCGCAGCGCCGGCTCCCCGTACAACTCCTCGAAGTCCTGGATCAGCCCATTGATACGCCGCATCTGTTCCAGGTCGTAATCCAGCTTCTCGATAAATATGGAATCCAGGTAGGTGCCCAGAATATCACCCACGGTGGGCGCGCACTCCACCGGCACATTCCCGGCCCCGGGCGGCGGCAGTTCGTTGCGCTTGTAATAGGTGGACACCACCAGCAGGCGGTCGGCCCCCAGGTGAATGGCCGGGCTCATTGGCGTGTTCTGACGCAGGCTGCCGTCGCCGAAATAGTGACGGCCGATGCGCTGGCAGGGAAACAGCAGGGGAATGGCCCCGGAAGCCTGAACGTGCTTGGGGGACAACGTGCAGAATTTCGCGTGCGACCCGCCTTCGCGGTAATGCACGTCCCGGTGTTTTTCCACGAACACCGCCACCTCGCCGCTCATCATGTGGGTCGCGGACACGGCCACCGCATCAATCACACCGTGCCGCACGTTGCGGTGCAGGCTGGGCCATGAAACGTGGCGGCGCACGTAATTCACGAACGGGCTGGGATCGAGCACCCCTTTGAAGGAAAAGGGGGCCGCCTCCGCCTTGCGGCGTTTTTCCAGCAGCCGTTCCAGGCCCAAAAACTTGGCGGCCATGAAGGTGCCGGACTTGATCAGAAATCCGGTCAGGGCCCGGCGGTCGGAGCGATAGACCTGCTCGTCGGTCACACCCCCCCACAACGCCCGCAGACCCGCGCCCTGGCGGGCGGGATCATGGGCGTTGGCGGCGGCAAACGCTGCGTTGGCCGCGCCGATGCTGGTGCCCGTATATATATGGAACAGGGGCGCCGCGGCGATTTCAGCGGGCAGCCGGGAACGGATGTAATCCAGCACCCCGGCCTCGTAAGCCCCCCGGGCGCCGCCGCCGGACAACACCAGCGCGAATTTGGCACCTGTTTCTTCCATCACGGTTCGGCTCCGGTTCAAACCATCGTTGCGGACAAACCGCCGGGCGCACCCCCCCAGGCGAAGCGTCCGGGAAACCGGCCCGGCGAAATCATTTTCCCGAGCGGATCGTACATCCCCGAGAAGACTCCGTCCCTGCGTACTTCCTTAGTCCCTCGCGGGCGCGGGATCGTTACAGCAAACGAATGTATCCACGGCTACACGCTTCCCTTGCGGAAACGGGCCGGCCGGGGCCTGCCCGCCCATGGCGCCTGCCCCCCTCCTGCTGGTAGGGTCACCTCTTGTGAACGCTGAGCCGTTCAACCAATGAACCAAGCGGAGCAGCGATATCTCAGAAGAGATGTTCGAACGCGGCCTGAAAATCCGCGGAGAAGTGATGGGCGAGAAAATCCTACGGAAAAAGCACAGTTCCCGATGAAGATGAAATTGACGATGTTTGCAGCCGGCGCCCAATTGCGGAATTTCATCAACTACCTGCACTGGCCTTCCTGGCTGATGCTGTGGGCCTCCCTGGCGCTGCTGCGCTTCGAGCTGTTGCGGGAGATGAACCTGAGCTTTTCCGCGGCCTGGCGGCAGGGGCTGGGGCTGGGGCTTCATGCGGACCTGGTGGTGGGGCTGATCCCCGTGGTGCTGGCCTCCATCCTGGCCTGGCTGACCGGCCTGCCCAGGCTGCCCGGCTTCGTGGTGGCGTCCGCAATGATCTGGACGGCGACTTGGTCCAACATGATGTACTACAGCCATTTCGGCATGCCCCTGGACTGGTGGGTGCTCGAATTCCATATCGTGGACGTCCCCGACGTGAGCGGCTTCATCGTCGAGCTCAGTTGGAGCTGGGGCGTGGTGCTGTCCATCCTGCTGGGGCTGGCGGGTTGGGGCGCGTTCGGCTGGAGCGAGCGAAAAAGAGCGCGGCGGGCGGCATCATCACGGGACGCGGCCGACTCGCGATCCCGGCCGGCCCGCTTCCCCGCATTGGGCGCCCTGGCCACGAGAGCGTTCTGGCTGCTCCGCCTGAAGGCCGTGCCGGTGAGCGTCGGGCTGGTGCTGGCCTTCTTCGTGCTCCAGCAAAGCCCCCGCCTGTTCCATATTTACGGGTTCGCCAACCCGCTCAACTCCCATATCCTGCAGGTCTGGTATCAGCAAAAGCTGAAGAGCAGCCCGTATTCCGGCGTGGGCAAGGAGGTGGCGGACGAGTTCGGGCGGCGCAGCCAGGCGGATTTCGGCGGCAATCCCGCCGATGTGCTGGCGCAATACAGGGACTTCTCCGAAACAAAGCCGCCCGCCCCGCATGCCGCGCAGAACGGCGGGACGGACCCAGCTTCCCAAGGCGGGGACAAGCCCAATGCCTGGCCCCTGCTGCGGCGCTTCGATCCCGATCCCGCCCGCACACAGGCGCTGCGCAGGCGGCTGGGGCTGCCGGAGGCGGGGCCAGTCAACGTCGTGCTGCTGATGGTGGAGGGCTTGCGCACCTACGACGTGCTGGACGGGGAGATCGGCCCGCGGGTCTTTCCGCGCCTGCGCTCCGTGTTCGAGAAAAACGCCCTGCTGTTCTCCCAGGGCTACAGCTCGAGCATTGCGGCGGGGCAGACGGTGCGCGGCTCGTTCACCACGCTATGTTCCTCTCTGCCCAACATGGCGGGGCCGGCCACCTACCTGGCCTATCCCACGGTGCGCGTCCGCTGCCTGCCGGAGTTGTTGAAGGAAAACGGCTACGTGACCCTGTGGTTCAACTCCCACCGCGCCAATTCCCATAACAAGAAATTCTTCGAGGGCAGCAACGGGATGGATCACTTCTACGACAAGACCTTTTTCCGGGCCAAGGGCGTGACCGAGCGCATCGGAGAGTGGGGGCTGGGCGACAACCCCGTGCTGCGGGAGACGCTGAAGGAAATGCTGGTGTGGGCGGACAAGGGCCAGGGGCCGTTGTTCGTGCAAATCCTCACCGTCTCCACCCACGGCCCCGTGAAGGTGGTGCCGGGCATCCGCTTTGACGAGGCCTTCGAGCGGGCGGTGGCGGTGCGTCCGGTTTACCGCGATTTCATGACCATGTTCCGCTATACGGACGATGCGGTGGGCAATTTCCTGGACGGCCTGTTCGCCTCGCCCATCGGGGACAACACGGTGGTGCTGCTGCTGGGGGATCACGCCCACACCGAAGTGCCCCATCATGCGCTCACCCCGGTGCAGCGGATGGACATCCCCTTCCGCACACCCATCGCCGTCATCAGCAAGAACATGCGCCGGCCCGAGGTGTTCGGGCGGGTGGTGCATCAGGTGGACGTGGCTCCCACCGCCGCGTTGATCGCCGGGGTGCGGGGCGATGTGACCTGGGTGGGCAGGGGGTTGTTTGCGCCCGGCGGGGAAGGCAGCCCGGCCATCTATTCCAGCGCGACCACCTTCTTCTGGAGAACCGGCACGCGGGGCTGCTACAACGAGCAGTGCTTCGACCTGCGGGAAGCCGACCCCTCCACGGACAAGGAACTGGTGGCGCTGCCGCCGCAACCGGAACTTGAGCGGTTCTTCCGCAAGGTGGTGGAGGCCAACGGCCACGCCATCTCCACCAACCGCATTTCTCCCATAAACTGAGCCGCCGCCCACACCACCGCCTGGGGGGGCCGGAGGGAGGACGCCTGCTACTGGAAAAACTCCGGCTTGCGCGCCAGATCGCGGCTGATGTTCTTCTGGTGGGCTTCCATGGTGCCTCCGCCGATTTCCAGCAGCTTGGCGGCCCGCCACAGGCGTTCCACGGCGAACTCGCCCACGTAGCCGTTTCCCCCCAGCACCTGGATGGCGCGGTCGGCGACGTTCTTGGCCATGGTGGCGGTGAACAGCTTGGCCGCGTCGGTCTCGATGCGCTGGCCCGGCTGCTCCAGCCGCATGCGGCGCGCCACGTCGTACACCAGGGAGCGCCCGGCCAGAAATTCGGTGTAGGATTCCGCGATGTGGCGCTGGATCTGGCCGAACCGGTTGATGGGCTCCCCGAAGGCCTGGCGCTGGGCCGCGTAGCGGTTCATCACGTCCAGGCAGCGCCGGGCGATGCCCAGCCCCATGGCGGCCAGGGTCAGCCGCTCGATCTCCAGGTTGCGCATCATGTGGATCAGGGAGTCGCCCTCCTCCCCCAGCCGGTTGGCCAGGGGCACCCGGCATTCCTCGAACACCAGCTCGGCGGTGGGCGAGGAGCGCACGCCCGCCTTGTCCTTGATCTGCTGGCCCAGGGAGAATCCCGGCGTGCCCTTTTCCACCAGGAAGGTGGAGATGCGCTCGCCGGTCTTGGCATAGACGAGGAACAGGTCTCCCGGCTCGTTTTCGGAGACGCAGCCGTTGGTGACCCACATCTTGCGCCCGGTGATCAGGTAGTGCTCCCCGCTCCGTTCCGCCCGGGTGCGCATGCCCTGCACGTCGGTGCCCGCTTCCGGCTCGGTCATGCACATCCCGGCCACCCATTCCCCGGAGAGCACCTTGTCCAGGTAGCGGGCCCGCTGCTCCTCGCTGGAATTTTGAAAGAAGTTGTTCACGAACAACATGCTGTGGGCCAGGCAGGACAAGGCCAGGCCGGGATCGCTGGCGGCCAGCTCTTCATGGACGATCACCGCCGCCGTGGCGTCCATGCCGGCGCCCCCGTAGCTCTCGGGCACGGTCACGCCCAGCAGCCCCAGTTCGCCCAGGCGGGAGAACAGCGCCCGGTTGAAGGTCTCGGAGCGCTCGTACTCCAGCGCCTGGGGCTCCACCTCCTTGTCCACGAACCGGCGCACGGTTTCGCGCAGCAGCGCGGCTTCTTCGCTGGGATTGTACAGGTCATAGCCTGCGGTCAGTTGGGCTGATGCGGCTCTCATGGGAGGAAAGCTCCTTGGGATTGTCGGCTCGGGCCCGCCCGGCGGCGGGAGGCCTCTCCGCCGGGGGCCGGGGGCCGGGGGGCCATTATAGTTGGCCCACCCGATTTGCAAAAGGCTTTCTGAACAGGCTCCCTAATAGGAATTTGCCGCGGAAGGAGGCGCAGGGGGCCTTGCGCGCGGAAAGGGTGGTAAAAAAACGAGCCTCGGCGCTGATTCGTGAGATTGATTGCATAAGATATGCATCTTTTTCGCTATGATGGCAGAATTGAAGAGGTAGATTGTTTCAAACACCCTTCAGGAATGGAAACCCATGCTGGATTTTTTCGTCGGCACAGGCGTGATCGTCTTTTACTTCGCGCTGCAATTCTGGATTCTGCCGAAGCTGGGGGTGCCCACCTGAATGCGGCCCAACGGCTGCGGCGTGCCGCAGTCCACCCGTCCCGACGCCGAAGGGGAATCCGCCGGAGACCGCCCCGGCTCCATGCCCCTGGCCTGACACCTCTCAAACGTTCCCCCTCCCCGATGGCGCACAGGCAGTGAGATTCGAGGGCACGGCGTTATCTTCCGGTTTTTTCGACGACGACGCCCAGCGGGTCGCCCGGCGGCTGCTGGGCAAGGTGCTCTGCCACCGGCTGGACGGCATGTGGCTGGCCGCCCTGATTGTCGAGACGGAAGCCTACTACCGCCGCGAAAAGGCGAGCCACGCCTCCCTGGGCTATACGGAGAAGAGAAAGGCGCTGTTCATGGCGCCGGGCACCATCTACATGTACTACGCCCGCGGCGGGGACTCCTTCAACGTCAGTTGCCGGGGCGCCGGCAACGCGGTGCTCATCAAGGCCGGCGTGCCTTACCCGGGCGCGGCCCACGGGGAGCGGCCTCACGGGGAGCGAATGCTCGCCCGGATGATGGAGCTCAATCCCCTGCCTTCGGGAA
>CBDUSX010000153.1:0-6824 GCA_965369935.1 uncultured bacterium | reverse complement strand
GCGGTGCCGCCTTCCCGCGTTTTTCGTTCGCTGACCAGGAACCAGCCGCCGTCCGCGCCGGCCCGTTCCACCTCGCCTCCGGGGTTGCGGTGGCTCTCCAGGCGCTCGCGCGCCCACTCTTCAGGGTCAGTTCCCCGGTTTGTAATGCGCGGTTTCCGCTTCGCTTCCTGTATGATTGCCTCGAAGGATATGCCCGTTTGAAGCAAGGGGGCGACGTCCGCGTTGATCTCCGCAAACTTCTGATTCCAGAGCACAAGTCGGTCCTCCGCGTCGTAGAGCACGAACCCCTGGGAAATGCTTTCCACCGCGTCCATCAGTCGGCCGTGGGCCTCCTGGGCCTGCCGTTCCGCCTTTTTGCGCTCGGTGATGTCGGTCCACACGCCCGTGGTGCCGCCTTCCCGCGTTTTCCTCTCACTGACTAGAAACCAGCGGCCGTCGGGGCCCTGGGTTTCCAGGGTGTTGCCGGGATTGTTGTGGAAATCCATGCGGCGCCGCACCCACTCATCGGGGTCAAGACCCTCTAGATTCCGCGTGCCGCGACCCACCATGATCTTGATCAATTCCTCGAAGCGCACGCCGGGCTCGAGCAGGTCCGCAATGTCGTTGTTTGCGGCGGCATACTGCTCGTTCCACAGCACCAACCGGTCATCCGGATCCAACAGGGCGAAGCCCTGGGGCAGGCTCTCCACGGCGTCCACCAGGCGCTCGTGCGCCGCCTTGGCCTGTTGCTCGGCTTGCAGGCGCTCGGTGACGTCCATGGCGATGACGAGGATACCCGTCACGATTCCGTTCTCGTCCTTGAGAAGCGACCTGATTCTCTGCAGGTCCCTCTGCCGGCCGTCATGGATCGTTGCCCGGTATTCGCTGACCGAAAGCGTCTTGCCACTTTCCAGAAACTGCCGGTCTTCCCTGACAATCACTTGCTTGTCTTTGTCGTTTCTGCCCGGAATCTCCGGTGCCCGCCTGTTGAGAAAGGCCTCTGCGGGCACGTTCATAAAGTCGCAGAGGGCCTTGTTGACCATCAGATACCGGCCCTCGGTGTCCTTGACCGCAATGTTGTGAGGGATTGCGTCGAAGGCGGTGCGCAGGAGGCGCCGGCTGGCCCTGAGCGCCTCCTCGGCGCGCTTGCGCTCGGTGATGTCTTCCGAAATTCCCACCACGCCCACCGCCTCTCCGGCGTCGTCGCGCAGGGGTATTCTGATCACCCGGCGCCATCGCAGTTGGCCGTCGCGGCCGGTGATGGGCGTTTCCGGCACTTCAATCCGCTCGCCGCGTTCTATCACCTGTCTGTCGGCTTCGAGGAACTGACGCCGCTCCTCTTCCGTGCCGGTGGGCACCTCGCTGACGTGCTTGTCCAGGAAATCTTCGGGCGGAATGCCATAGCTCTCGGCCAGGGCATTGTTGACGATCAGGTAACGGCCCTGGCGGTCCTTTATCCAGAGGGAATTGGGCATGGTGTCGAACACGGTTTGCAGCAGGCGCCGGCTGGCCCCCAGGGCTTCTTCGGTCTGCTTGCGCCTGGTGATGTCCCTCAGAATCACGGTGAAGACCCTGCCCTCCCCTATTTTCAGTTTGGAAATGGAGGCCTCCGCGGGAAATTCCTCCCCGTCCTTCCGCCTTGCCAGCACCTCGGCGCGCTCCGACATGGTGCGTGAAGGCTCAGGGCTGTGGGCGAAGCTCTCCAGGTGCTTGCGGTGTTCCTCCCTGAAATTTTCCGAGAGAAGAATGTCCAGCGGCCGGGCCATGACCTCATCGGCCCGGTAGCCGAAGGTGCGCTCGGCGCCCTTGTTGAACATCACGATACGCTGCTCGTCGTTCACCGAGATGATGGCGTCATCGGCGATGTCCAGAATGCCGGCTATCCTTTCCTGGGAAAAGCGCAACTCCTCTTCCGCCCGCTTGCGCTCGGAAACATCCTGAGTGGTGACCAGCATTGCCTCCTCGCCTTCCCACATGACCTTGCTGACGATGTTTTCCCGCCAGACCAGGGAACCGTCCTTGCGCAGGCCCCGCATGAGGTAGGAGCCCGGGGTGGGGCGGCCCGCAGCCCGCGCCTCAACGTAGGAGGCCATGCGCGCCCGCTCGCCGGGCGCCTGAAGCTGGGTGGTGGAGTCCAGGGCGAGGATTTCGGCCGGGGAGTCGTAGCCATGGATGTCGGCCAGCGCCTGGTTGGCGAACAATGGCTTGAAATTTCGATGGATCAGGATTCCCTGGATCGAGCCTTCGATGAGGTTCCGATACCGCTCTTCGCTCTCTTTCAGTTGCCTTTCGGCGGCCTTTTCATCGGTAATGTCGGCGGCGATGTAGAGGGTGCTGCCGTCGGCGACCCGCTGTTCGTGGATGCGCCACCAGCTTCCGTTGGCTCTTTGCACCTCGTGGTGCCCGGAAGGGTTGCGGTGCCTTTCCATCCGTTCGCGGATGAACTCCTCCTCGCGTCCTGGCGCATTACGCACCATCCCGCGTTCGACCACGATGCGCAGCAAGGATTCGAAGGTGGTTCCGGGCCGGACTTCTTCGGGAGGCAATTCCCGAAATCTGTAGAACTGCTGGTTGCAGGTCACCAGCCGGTCTTCGGGGTCGAACAAGGCGAAGGCGCTGGGAACCGCCTCGATGGCCTCCAGCAGGCGTTGCTCCGGGAATGTCGGCCGTACATCGGAATCGCTGTGCTCGACCTTCTCCAGTCCGGCAAGGGATTGCTTGAGATTGGCCAGCTCCTCGATCAGTTCGCGCTTGGTTTTCCTGGCCAGCTCTTTTTCCGTCAGTGACAATAAAGGCGCAAGCAATCCTACCTCCCTCCTTTCAGGCCTGGCCGATGCGGCGGGGCGTAATTAAATTCCGGGATGATGCGGGCAGATTTTGCGGAAAGGGCCAGCCTTCGGCAAGATTAGAATTCCGCGGCGCCGGACGGGACTCATCCGGGGATTCCCATACGCGCCTTATAATTGTAATTACAGCGAAACTCCCTAAATGTTCCGTGCCCGGCCGGCAAAAATCCGATTCCCCGCCGGGCCGTCCGGATGGAGTCCTTGAATTGATTGAATATCAACGCGATCTGCGGAAATCATGTTGATATTAGTAATGCATGCGCCCTGCGAAGCGTATCATTGTGCGACGGGCACGGATAACCGGATCGGCCCAGGTTCCGGCGCGGTGTGCCAGAGGCGCCTTCGGCGGGACCTCGCCCGGTGGTTCGCTGCTATGGTATGCTCGCCGCCGGTGGAGCGGGCCAATTTCACGCTCGATGTTCCAACACAGTAGCGAACGTCAATTGCGGCAAATCGTTCAGCCTCCCGTGCGCTCGGGCCAACTGCCCGGATTTCCGGCCGTGCCGGCGGCGCCCCTGACACACCGCGCCGGGTTGCAAATGATTCGATGATACATTAAATTTATGCGAAACTTATTATCGCTCGCGCTGGAGATACCCTCCGCCGAACGAATTTATATTGAAGCTGTTTCGGCATATATTTTCAGTCCGGCATCGCAAAAAGCGTGAACTTTCAGGGCGAACGATGAAGGTCCCTTTCATCAACTCCGATCAGAAGTTGCACCGGGTCATCAACGAATCCTTTGACGTTCTAAACAAGGAGTTGGCTGCTGTAAAAGAGGCTGGAGCCAGGTTAAGCTACAATGCCGTGCCGTTGGCGGACCATCGGGAAGGCATTGAATACATCAATTACCAGACCCCGGCTTTGATTATGATTAACTTCTCCGACGGTCAGATTGACGGATTCGATATCATCAAGGAGATAGTTGCGGATCCATGGCTCAATCATGGTGGAATCATTGCGGTGTATGATGACCCAGCAGTTCTGGATAAAATTGACGAACTTAAAGACACGAATATTATCATTTCTCTTCCATACCATGAGCTGAACGGCTTGTTTTTGAAGGTGTTGAAAGTTATCGGCGACAACCAGCAGATTCTTTTTCAAAGGGCCATTCACACAGGATTCATTTCAAATATTTCGGGTAAATTCTATCTGGACCCGGATGTTTCCATAATCCCATGCTATTCGAACCTGATCTCGAACTATCTGTACAATCTGGGATTTGTTGACGCAGCGGCCAAAAGCAAGATCGGGCTGGGAGTAACCGAACTGCTGATCAACGCAATCGAACACGGAAACTGCGGCATTACCTTCGAGGAAAAGACCGAATACCTGGAGCGGCACGGCTCCATAACCGGGCTGATCGAGCGAAAGTGCGAGGATGCGGAAATCGCCGCCAGGAAAGTGACCTTCGAGTACGACATCGGGGCGGAGGGTTCCACCTATCACATCGAGGACGAGGGCGACGGCTTCGACTGGGCCAGCCATCTCGAACCTGGTGAGGAACCCGACGTGATGGCCTTCCACGGCCGGGGCATTTTGTTGACCAGGCACAGCGTGGACCGGCTGGAGTACAACGAGAAAGGCAATGCCGTGACCATGGGCGTTTCACACCGGCTGAATACAACCAACACGGTGCCCCTCGTGTTCCGGGACCATGAGGTCGTTGAGTTCGAGCCCGGGGACCTGGTCTT
The DNA here is from genome assembly GCA_965369935.1 of uncultured bacterium. Lineage (GTDB taxonomy): Bacteria > SAR324 > SAR324 > SAR324 > JACQKK01 > JAPUIH01. Next base: position 2,302 of record CBDUSX010000153.1, on the reverse strand, counting down.
CAGGGAGGGAGAGGAAAGCATTTTTCTCTACTACATCGCCGAAGGCGAGTATCGGGTGGAAGTCAACAAGAAGCAAGTGGCTACCATCGAGCCCTCGGACATCCTGATGGGGGAAATGTCCTTCCTGCTGCAGGAAACTCGCAGCGCCACCGTCATCGCGAACACCCACGGCAAGCTCATCAAAATCTCCAATGTGGCCTTCGTCAACAGCCTCAAGGAGCAGCCCTACTACGGCCTGTTTCTGGCCAAGCTGCTGGCGCAAAGGCTTTATAATTCGTCGCACGTCAAAGGTAACTAGGCTGGCGCATCCCGGCCGCCAAGCCGCGCCTGGGGGATGTTCCGCATGCATGGACGGGCGGAGCGGTCCCGGGGGCTCTGAGCGCGGAGGACGGGGGCCTGCGCCCGTTGAAGCGGCCGGATTGCAAATCTTCGCCGGATTCATGCAATATTATGGATTCGGCGGAATCGTTCTTTCAGCCCGGCCGATCGTATTGTTCATTTCGCCTCGAGGTGCCCATGCCATTGTCGGGAGTGAGGATTCTGGATTTCACCCAGGTCATCGCCGGCCCCTTCAGCACCCAGCTGTTGGGAGACATGGGGGCGGAGGTGATCAAGGTCGAGTCCCCGGCGGGGGACCGCGCCCGCACCGTCGGTCCGGCGGGAAGCGGATTCAGCAACAGCTTCTTCAACGTCAACCGGAACAAGAAAAGCCTGGCCCTGGATTTGAAGCAGCCCCAGGGGACGGAGATCGTCGAGCGGCTGCTGGGCTCGGTGGACGTGCTGGTGGAAAACTTCAAGCCAGGCACCATGGAAAGGCTCGGGCTGGGCTACGAGGCCTTGCAGGCCCGCTTCCCGCAGTTGATTTACTGCAGCATTTCCGGCTTCGGCCAGACGGGCCCCCGGCGCACGGAAGTGGCCTTCGATCAGATCATCCAGGGCTATTCGGGCCTGATGAGCATTACGGGCAGCGAGGAGAGCGGCCCTCTGCGGGTGGGCTCGCCCATCGCCGATCTGGTGGGCGGCTCCTTGGCCACCCAGGGCATCCTGCTGGCGTTGTACGAGCGCACCCGCAGCGGCAAGGGCCAGTGGGTGGACGTCTCGATGCTGGACGCCATGCTGCCCTTCCTGGGCTTCGCGGCGTGGAATTACCTGGAAGGCGGCGAACTCACGCGGCGCAACGGAAACGCCCATCCCACCCTCGCGCCGTCAGGCTCCTTTCAGGCCAAGGACGGGGTCTTCAATATTTCCCTCACCGGGGAGGTGATCTGGCAGCGGTTCTGCCGCGCCCTGGGGCGGGAAGAGTGGATCGAGGACGCGCGCTTCGTCAACAACGAGCAGCGCTTCAGGCACTCCGCGGAGCTCAGCGAATTGATCAACGAGCGGCTTGGCGAACGCAGCAAGGCGGAATGGATCGAGTTTTTCCGCGAGGCGGAGGTGCCCTGCGGGCCGATCTACACCCTGGCCGAAACCTTCTCCGATCCCCAGGTCAAGGCGCGGGAGATGGTGCGCGAGATGCAAGACCCCGAGGCCGGGACGGTGGGCGTGGTGGCCAATCCCTTGCGGCTCAGCCGCACGCCGGCCCGCTACGGGCGGAGCGCGCCTCGGCTGGGGGAGCATACCCCATTGGTTTTGCGGGAGCTCGGGTATTCCGAGGAGGAAATCCGCGAATTGCGGGAGCGGCAGGTGGTGGTCTGGACATCCACGGACCCGACCCCGGCGAAATAAACAGGGACGCAGGAGGAGAAGGGCGGACGGCATGGCGCAAATTGGCCAGGGCGGACAGATTGATGCCAAGGCCCTGTATTACAATCTCATTGACCGGCTCGGCCTCAAGCCGACCGACACCGAGGGCAACAAACTCCGCCGGCACCCCCGGTTCAGCTTCGGCTCGCCGGAGCGCACCATCCTGGTGCAGATTGACGATTTCAGTTGTTCGCTCAAGGACGTGTCGGTGGGCGGGCTTTCCTTTTACTCCTCATTCAATTTCAACATCGGCCGGCGGCTTCATTTGAATTTCGACGGCAAGTTCCGGGTGACGGCCCATGTGGTGAGGGTGGTGCTGGAGGAGAAGGGCGAGAACGCCGGGGAGAGTCTCTACCTGCACGGCTGCACGTTCGTCAATGAAAACGACGGTTACCGCTGCACCGTGCTGGTGCTGAACCTGCTCCTGACCATCATGCGCCAGAAGGACCCGCCAGGCGGCTGATGCATTGCGCATCCCCTGCCGCCCGTTCCCCGACCCACGCCCCGGCCTTAACATCCCCCCGCATTAATGGCACAATTTCACTTACCCCCGGCCTGG
>CBDUSX010000152.1:0-6848 GCA_965369935.1 uncultured bacterium | reverse complement strand
CCCGCGTTCCGCTTGAATGGTCGAGAAGCGATCCGTACCACGCCGGCTTTGCGCCTTTTTGCCGTACGTGAACTCGCCCCGCATGTGAACTCGTGCCGCGTGTGAGATCGTGCCAAGATAACTCCGCCGGCTCCTAAAGGCGGATCGCAACCAACCTGACCCGTTGCCCCCTCCCATGAAGAACATGAAGAACCAAACTCCGAACGCGGCAAAAGGCCCGAGGCTGGACAAGGGGCTGGATCCCATCCGCTTTGAGGTCATCCGCAACTCCCTGGTGGCCATCACGGAGGAAATGAGCGCCACCCTGCGCCGGGCGGCCTACTCCACCAACATCAAAACGAGGGGGGATTTTTCCTGTGCGTTCTTCGACCGCCAATGCCGCGCCGTGGCCCAGGCCTTCGCCCAGCCGTCCCACCTGGGTTCCCTGGCGCACATCGTGCCGCAGGCCATCGAAAAATACGGCCGCGACAGGCTGCGGGACGGGGACAGCCTGCTCACCAACGATCCGTTCACCGGCGGCGTCCACCTCAACGACATCACCCTCATCACCCCGTTGTTTTTTGCGGGCGAATTATTCGGATTCATGGCCAACATCGCCCATCACGTGGACGTGGGCGGGGGCGCACCCGGGAGCATCGGCGTTTCCAACGAGATTTACCAGGAGGGCCTGGTCATCCCCCCGGTGCTGTTCGTGCGCGACGGCGTGATCGAATCCAGCGTGTTCGACCTGATCCGCTCCAACTTCCGGGGCGTCCGTGAAATCTCGGGGGATTTCCGGGCCCAGACCGCGGCCAACCGGCTCGGTGCGCGGCGCATGCAGGAGATGCTGGCAAAATACGGCTCGGACGAACTCGACGCCTACATCAATGCCCTGCTCGAATACACCGAACGCCGCATTGCCCATGAATTCGCCCAATTCCCCGACGGCAGCTACCAGGCCGAATCCTGGATGGACGGCGACGGCGTGAGCGATGAGACGATCCGCTTCGGCATGACCGTGGAAATCAAAAAGGGGAAGGTCACGGTAGACCTCACCGACTGCGACCCCCAGCGCAAGTCCCCCACCAATGCCACCTATTCCCAGACCTATTCGGCCATCGTGTACGTGCTCAAGTGCCTGGTCAATCCGGACATACCGGTCAATGACGGGCTCTACCGGCTGGTGAACATCCGCACCCGCCCCGGCACGATCGTCCATGCCCAGCACCCGGCGGCGGTGGCCGCGGGATGGGAGGTGGCGGTCAACCTGTGCGACCTGATGTTCAAGGCGCTGGCCACGGCCATGCCGGAGCGCGTGGCCGCCTGCGGCAAGGGCATCATCTGCAACCTGGCTTTCGGCGGCACCCACCCGGAGACCGGCGAATACTTCACCTATTACGAGACCATCGCCGGGGGCTACGGCGCCACCATGCAAAGCGACGGCATGGACGCGGTGCAGGCCCATTTCCAAAACACCGAGAACGCGCCCGTGGAGGAAACCGAGTACCACTATCCCGTGCGCATCCTGCGCTACGAGTTGATCGACAACTCCGAGGGCGCCGGCGCCCATCGGGGCGGGCTGGGAGTGAGGAGGGATTACACCTTTCCAGGCCACGAGCCCAGCTTCTCCATTCTCTCCGACCGCGCCAGGTTTGCGCCCTGGGGACTGTTCGGCGGCGGGGACGCCCGCCCCGCGAAATACATCCTCAACCCCGATGGCGAAGCGAAGGAGCTGCCCTCCAAGATCACCTTCACCTTGAAAAAGGGCGAGGTGCTGAGTGTACAGACGCCCGGTGGAGGCGGTTGCGGCGAGCCCTCCGGGAGGCCCCCCGAGGCGGTGGCGGCGGACGTGGCCACAGGCCGCATCTCACCCGGGCGCGCCCGCAAGCTGTACCGCGTGGCCCTGCGGCGCGGCACCCTGCAACTCGACCCCGCCGCGACCGCAAAGCTGCGCGGGCACAAGGCAATTCATAAAGGAAAACGGGCGGAACAACGGACAGGCGCCCGCAACCCCGCCCGCGGCACACCACCCAGGGAGAAACGGACTTGACCACCTTCCGCCTGGGGGTAGACATCGGGGGCACCTTCACCGACGGCGCCCTGGTGGACGAGGCCACCGGGGAACTGAGCATCGTCAAGGTACCCACCACGCCGGACAATCCCGCCGACGGGTTCATGGAAGCGTTGGCCCGCGCCCGGCGCAACGGCGATTTCAAGCCCGCCGCCCTGAGCCTGCTGGTGCACGCCACCACCATCGCCACCAACGCCCTCATCACCGGCGACATTGCGCGCGTGGGCTTGATCGCCACCCAGGGATTCCGGGACGTGCTGGAAATCGGATACCAGATCAGGCCCCGGCTCTACGACATCTTCCAGCGCAAGCCCGAGCCCCTTGTCTCGCGCCGCTGGAGCTACGGCATTCCCGAGCGGCTGGATGCGGCCGGAAACGTGCTGCAGCCCCTGGACGAGCAGGCGCTGCGCGCGGCGTTGCGCGATATGAAGGCAGGCGGCATCGAAGCGGTGGTGATCTGCTTCCTCCATGCCTACGTCAACCCCGTGCACGAGAGGCGCGCCGCGGAGATCGTGCGCGAGGCATTTCCTGAAGCGTTTCTCTCCGTCTCTTCCGAGGTCTGCCCGGAGTTCCGGGAGTTTCCGCGGGCCAGCACCGCCGCGGTCAATGCAGCGGTGATGCCCGTGGTGACGCGCTACGTGGACGACCTGCAATCGCGCCTGGGCGCCGAAGGCAGCACAGCGCCCTTTTACATCATGCAGTCCAACGGCGGCGTCATGAACGCCCAGGCGGCGTGCAGCAAGCCGGTCTACATGGTGGAGTCAGGCCCGGCCGCGGGCGTGATCGCTGCCGGCGCCCTGGCCCAGGCCCAGGGCCACCGCAACGTGATTTCCTTCGACATGGGCGGCACCACCGCCAAGGTGGGGCTGGTGATCAATGGCCAGCCCAGCTTGTCCACCGAATACGAGGTGGGCAGCCAGGCTGTCTCCCCCATGGGCGAGGGCAAGGGCAGCGGCTATCCCGTGCGCACGCAGGTCATAGACCTGGTGGAAGTCGGGGCGGGAGGGGGCAGCCTGGCCTGGATTGACCAGGGCGGCTCCCTGCGCGTCGGTCCGGCCAGCGCGGGCGCGGTTCCCGGCCCGGTCTGTTACGGGATGGGGGGCGATCAACCCACACTCACCGACGCCAACCTGGTGTTGGGCCGGCTGGATGCGGATTTTTTTCTTGGCGGAGAACTGAGCCTGGACGCCGCAGCGGCGCGGGAAGCCCTGCAGCGGCAAATCGCCGGGCCATTGGGCATGGAACTGCTGCGCTGCGCGGAGGGCGTGCTGGAAATCGCCAATGCGAACATGATGGCGGCCATGCGGCTGATCTCGGTGCAGCGGGGCTATGACCCGCGCGATTTTGTGCTGGTGGCCTTCGGGGGCGCGGGGCCGCTTCATGCCAACGCCCTGGCCGACGAGCTGGGCCTGCCCACCATCCTCATTCCCCCCAGCCCGGGCGTGGCTTCGGCCATCGGGCTCCTGATGACCGACATGAAGCACGAATTCGTCGCCACCCGCCGCCGCCTGCTGGGCGATACCGAGCCCGCGGAGCTTGCCGCCACTTTCGCCGGGTTCGAGGAAGAGGCCTCGCGGTTGCTGGCCGCGGAGCGGGAGGATTGGCTCTCCGTCACCCTGGACCGCACCCTGGAATTGCGCTACCGGGGCCAGTCCCACGAGCTGCAAATCACCCTCCCGCCGGGGAAGCTGGCCCCGGCGGAACTGGAGCGGGCCCGCTCGCAATTCGAGGAGGCCCACATGCGCGCCTACGGTTACACCGCGCCTGACGATCCCATCGAGTTGGTCAATTTGCGTCTGACGGCCATCGGGAAACTGCCCACCCTGGCCCGCAAAACCGTGGAGCGGGGCAGCGGCGATCCCTCGCGGGCCGTGAAGGGAAGCCGCCCGCTTTGGTTCCGGGACTCCGGGAAGGAGACCCAGTGCACGGTCTACGACCGCTATCTGCTGCGCGGGGGCGACACCCTGCCGGGACCTGCATTGGTGGAAGAGATGGACTCCTGCACGGTGGTGCTGCCCGGCTATCAGGCCCGCGTGGACGAGCACGGCAACCTGGCTCTGTCCCGCGCCCAGCCTGGGGCCCGATCGAGACGCGGCGGCACCGCGGGCCGGCCTACAGGCTGATCAGCGCTACAGGCTGATTAACACGATGGCCAGGGCCGCCGCGGCGATAGACGCGTAGCCCCAGCCGCCGGGCTTTTCCTTCCACATCAGCACCCCCGCCGCCGCGGTGAGGACGATAATCCCGCTGTTGTTCAAGGGAAAGGCGATGGCGCCAGGCACGGTCTCCAGTGCTTTCAGCAAGGTGCCGTTGGTGACCATGTTGCCGATCCCGAACAGCACCCCGCGCAGCACGTCCTCTCCATGAAAGCTTCCCGGCCGCGCCAGCAGGCTCCCCCAGCCGATCAGGCCCGCCGTGCCGAAGGCCAGGGCCAGCAGGGCGGTCTTTTCATCCGGTTCCCCCACTTCGACGAATATCTTCAGCACCACCCCGATGCCCCCCGTCACCAGGAATACGGACACCAGCCACGGCCACCCGCGCTCGGCATGCTCTCCCCTGCCCCGGCGCTGGGCATAAGCCAGCAGGCCGATGGCCGCCAGGGCGAATCCGATTCCCGTCCCTTGCAGGATCGAGGGTATCTCGCTGAACAACGCGATGGACAGCAGGGTCGGCCAGACCACCGATAGCCGCATGGCCGCGGTGGAGGTGCCAAGTCCAACCCTGGCGATGGCGACCATCCATAGGAACAGCCCCACCCCGTAAAATACCCCGCCCGCCGGCCCCAGCACCCAGGTGACTCTGCCCGGAACGCCTCCGCCCTGCGCCAGCCAAAGCAATGCCATGCCCCCGGTGGCGCACAGGTAATTGATGCTGAGCACCAGCCGGCGGTTCTGGCCCCTGGTTTCCCCCCATTTAAGCACCGCCCCGTTGAACACCATCGCCAGGACGCTGATGAGCAGATAGACCATGAATTTTTTTGGACTTTGGGGAATGGCACGGTGGGGAGCCGTGCATGAAAACAAACCGAAGGTCTGAACGATTTAACGGGCCGGACGCCGTGGCGGACGCGCTACCAGGCCAGAGGGGCGCAAACCGCGTGCTTGCCCAGATGAATCTTGCGGCTGGTGTTAACGAAGGTGGCATGCCCCGCCACCAGGTGCACCCCCTCCCCATCACGGAAGAAGATTGGCGCCAGGCGGATGCGCGCGCGGGTCATCAGCGCCAGGGCCCCCGTACTCGGGTGCAGAAACGGCACCTCGAAGCGGTCGCTCTCCACAAGCTCCGAGACGATGAATGTCGCATTGCCGTATTCCTCATGGCCGGGGATGCGGCCCTCCGCCGCGGCCTCCACGGCCTTGCGCCAGCGTTTGGCGGAGCGGTCCCCGAAGTACACCCCGCGGCTGCCCCAGGTGAAATCCAGCCCGTCAGGACAGTCCACCACCTTGAGGACGGAGGTAGAGTGGGCCTCCACCAGCGCCTCCACCTCTTCGGCGGAAGGGCGGCCGTCCAGGAAGCGGCTGCGGGTGAAACCTTCCCTCACCACGCGGGCCATCTCGGGCCCCAGCATGTCCTCGAAGGTTCTTTCCAGCTTGGGATGGAAGGGCAGGGCCAGCGCGGCTTTGGTGCCGTAACCATGGAAGAGAGGGTTTACGAATCGGCAGGGGGCATCGGCGATGCGCTGCCTCAGTTCAAACGGGTACTGGGCGAAATCCTTGGTCTTGCAGAAGCGCCATACGACCCCTGCCTCGTCCGCGGGGAACTCGGAGAAATAGGCGATCCGCACGTCCCGCTCGTGGGCGCGGGCCATCTCGTCCCGCAGGAGCTCCAGTTCGGAGATATAGTCGGGCAGGGTATCGTCCACGTAGATGGCGGACAGCCCAATGGCGTCGAAGAGGCGGAACAGCTTTCCGTAGTTGACGCCGTAGCCCCGCTGCAGCGCGGCCATCTTGCCGACATTGCCGTAAATTTCCTCGACTTCGGTGATTTTGGGGTGGCCGTCCTGAAGGATGATGTCCATTCGGAAGGTGTCCACCTTGCGGTCATTTTCCAGCCCGCGGATATCCGGGGGAACGTTGGCGTCCAGGTGGCGGCGGATGGTGGGGTCGCCCCGAGCATACAACTCCTGCGCCGCATCGAAAAACGCAAAAGTCGCCTCGCCCAGCCGCTCGAGCCGCTCCTTCAATTCGGACCCGAGCACGAACGGGCGCGGGGCCACCAGCCATGGGACGCGGCCCGGCTCGCAGTTGGCGAACTCCACCCCGCAATCCACCAGAATGCGGGAAATTTCCCTGGCGTTGGCTTCCTCTCCGCTCGCTCCCAGGTAGGGGACGTAGTTGACACCCGGAAGGTCACGCAGCGTAACGCCTTCACCGCGTTTAGCATTGAGCAGATGCTCCATGCGCGGTCCCTCAGTTATTCTATAAAACGGAATCCGTAGCGCGAGCTTTCCAATTCAGAAATCCGGCCCGAAGGGCAAACGGATTTCCGGGCCCGGCCGGGTAGATATTTTGGCCGCCGGGTTCCTCCGCACATCGTCTTAAACGCACGTGCGCGCCCGCGGTTGCCTCCTGGCGCATACTTCCCAGCCAGGCAGGGCCCCGCGCGCACAAGTACAAGATAGGCCGGAAGGACAAGCTCCCCTTCCCCCGGCATCCGCATGCATTGTAGCCCACAAACCGGCGGGAATGCCAACGCCGGATGAACAGCCGGTCCGGCGAATTCCCTGTTGCGGTTTCCCGATGAGCCGTGTATTGTTATTGGTTAGCGTTCCCGATCCGGTTTGGTTTCTGTTGCCATG
>CBDUSX010000151.1:0-6853 GCA_965369935.1 uncultured bacterium | reverse complement strand
ATCCCTGCCCGGCGCGGGCGAAATCTCCACGGCCCAGTAGTCCACCCAATCCGCCCAGCATTCCGTGAGCAAGGTTTCGGGGACGCCGCCTTTGCCGTTGCTTCCGCGCTGCACCAGCAGGCCGTCTTTCAGAAACAGGGGGCCCGCCGCGCTTTGCGCGGTGGCCTTGCCGGTCTTGCCCCTCCCGGACGCCGAGACACGGAAATCGCTGAGCGAGACGGACACAGCGGAACCGTGCACCGTCACCGCCAGATCGAACTCCGCCCTGATGGGCATGGCGGGCCCTTCTGCCGGCATGACCGCTTTGGGAGGATGCTTACGTGGTTTCAAAGGCTTGCGTGATCCACGGCGCGGGCGGGAGGGTTCGCCCGCGGGACGCAGCAGGTCGAAGCCCGCATAGGATTGTTTCCCGTGTTTCCCGGAGGGAAGCTCTCCGGCCACGCCCAGCAGACGCTTGCGGGAGGTGTGAATGGCCAACTGGCCCGCGTCGCAACCGATCCATTTGCGGCCCAGGCGCGAGGCGGCAGCCAGGGTGGTGCCGGAACCGCAGAAGAAGTCGGCCACCAGATCGCCCTCATTGCTGCCCAGGCGGATGATGCGCTCCAGCAGGGCGTGATGCTTCTGGGTGCCGTAGCCGCTCCATTCCGCGGAGGCCGGTTGCAACTGGGGGATGCGCCACACGTCGTCGCCCTTCTTGTCATGCACCATGCGGTACATCAGCCGGCCGGCCCCGTCCCGCGCATTTTTCAGCACTCCCCCCACGTTTTCCCGCACCAGTTGCCGCCGGGGGGCCTCCCGCCTTTCGCGCAGCTCGTTCAGCACGTGGTTTCCACTCTTCGAATAGACCCAGATGGTGTCGTGGGCGCGGGGCAGGCAGCGCGTGGCGGCGCTGTATTTGTTGTAATAGTGCCAGACGATCTCGTTGACGAACCGCTCCGGCCCGAAGATTTCATCCAGCAGCAGGCGCAGGGCGGCGCTGGCCCGCCAGTCGCAATGCACGTACAGGCTGCCGCCATCGGCCAGCAGCTCGTGCATCAGTTGCAGGCGGGGGTACATCATGGACAGGTAGGAAGCCTCCCCGGAGCCCCAGCAATCGCGATAGGCCGCCGCTTTCACCTTGCGGGGGGGCCTGCCGGTTTCGTTTCCACCTATGGGCAGGGTGAGCGCGAAGTCGGCGCCCACGTCGAAAGGCGGGTCAATGTATATCAGGCGGATGCCTCCCGCCGCCTCAATCTGCCGCCGCAACGCACCCTCTCCCAGCGCGGCCAGCACCTCCCGGTTGTCCCCCCAGAACAGCTTGTTGCGCCAGGGACTGCCTGAAATTCCACGCCCGCGGACCGTGCGGCCGGGGGGCGCGGCCGGGCCCAGCGCTTCCGCCACCTCGAAGGATTGCGCCTCGCCCGAGAGGTGCTCGCCCTTACCGCGCCAAATCAACTCCGGCCCCGCCAATTCTCCAAACAGGGCGCTGCGATAACGCTGGGGGAGGGGCTGGTCCCGGTCTATCAGCCGCTTGATGGCCTGCTTTTCCACGGCGGAGAGGCGCGGGGAGGCACCCCGTGGATCGAGATCGGGCTGTTCGGTCATACGCGCTCAGCGTCCCTGCTGCGAAAATGGGCCGGAGCCGGCTCCGGCAATGCTTGCTGCCCGCAAGCAATGCCAAGTTCATACCAGCCGCGGCCTTCCCGTGAGCCCTGTCATCCCAGCGATCGAATCCCAGCGAAATTATTTTCAAATTTCTAGTATTCTGTATTATTTCACCTACATGACTAATTATGACTGCGGGGCCGCCCAGCCGGATTTTATATTGGCCGCGTTGCTGTTCCCCTTGTTGGAACCGCAAACGCGGTGACTTGCCGAAGCATTCCCTGCTACGATGAATCCTTTTCGCTGCCGCAAGGGCGGAATTTTTCATCCACGGGATGGGAGCCCATGACGGAAACCAGGTTTGTACGGAAGCAGCATCACGAGCGGCTGGTGATGCATCAGGTGGAACGCAGGGATCAGCGGGAGGACTTTCTGGAGGCGGTGGCGGAGGGGCTGGGCGGCGCAATCAAGCGCATCCCCCCGATGTATTTCTACGATGAACTGGGATCGGAGCTTTTCGAACAGATCACCGAAACGCCGGAATACTACCCCACCCGCACGGAAGCGGCCATCCTGCGGAAAAACGCCGACGAGATTGTGCGCACAGTGGCCCGCGAACTGGGGCTGGTCGAGTTTGGAAGCGGCAGTTCCACCAAGACGCGCCTGCTGCTGGACCGGCTCACCGAACGGCAGGGGCGGCTGGACTATTCCCCCATAGACATCTCACCCACCATCGTGGTGGAACATGGCGAAAAGCTGCTGGCCGACTATCCCCTGCTGCGCATCAACGCGCTGATCTGCGACTACGTGCAGGCCCTGGAAATGCTGCGCGAACCGCAAGAAGAACCACGCCTGTTCATCTTCCTGGGCTCCAGCGTCTGCAACTACGCCCCCGAGGACGCCAACGACCTGCTGCGCCGGATCGGAGAGGCCATGGGACGTGCGGACCGGCTGCTGCTGGGCATGGACCTGCGCAAGGAACGCAGCATCCTCGAACCCGCTTACAACGACGCCGCGGGCGTGACGGCCGCGTTCAACCTGAACCTGCTCACCCACATCAACCGGGAATTGGGGGGCCGCTTCGACCCGGCGCTGTTCCGCCACCGGGCCTTTTTCAACGAGCGCGAGGGCCGCATCGAGATGCACCTGGAAAGCCTAAACAGCCAACTCGTACCCATAGAGTCCCTCGGGCGCAGCTTCACCTTCCTGGCCGGTGAGACCATCCACACGGAGAACTCCTACAAGCACGAACTCGATTCCCTGGACGGCCTGTACGCACGGGCCGGCCTGAGGCGGGTCGGCCGCTGGATGGATCAAAATCGGTGGTTCACCATGGATCTGCTGACCGCGGAGTGACCCGGCACCCGATTTTGAGCCGCCGGCCGGTGCGGAAAGCTAGCCCTGGGGAGTGGCGGGTGCGCCGTTTGCTCCCCGCCGCGTCTTTTCCCGGTTTAGAATCAGGGAGCCCACGCCGTCGACGATGTCTTCGGCGTGGATGCGCATGGCCCGATAAAGGGATTCGATGTCCCCGGATTCCCCGAACTCCATCACCCCCAGGGCCACCTGGGGAGCACCCAGCACCCCGCCGATCCATTCCAGGGTCAGCGGATGGCCGTCAATCACCGACACCATCGGATGGCGCTCGCCGGGCGGCACCAGCCGCAGCAGGTAGGGCAGATCGGCGGTATCACCCTTCAGGGTTGCCTGCTGGTGGGCCATCCAGCCCTTGAAGAGCCGGTCCGGGCTGGTCAGGTTGATTACATTGGCGTAAACGCCGTCCTCGTACAGAATGTCGCTGGCCTTGAGGGCCTGGTCCGTCATCACCCCCGTGGAGAGAATGTTCACCCGCTCGCGGGCCTGGTAGTCGGCCTCGCCGCGGTAGTCGCGCAGCCAGTAGCCGCCCTCGATCACCCGCTGTTGCAGCGCGTCGTCGAAGCGCAGGTCGGGCTGGGCGATGGGGTTGGTGGTCAGGCGCAGGTAGAGGGAATGGCCCTCCTTTCGGTCCTGAAGCTGGCCCAGGCCCCAGGTCATCAATATCTCGAGCTCCCCGGCGTAACTGGGCTCGTAGTAGTGCAGGTCCGGAAAGCCCATCCCCAGCAGCGGCGTGAGAAAGCTCTGGTGCGCCCCGCCCTCGGGGGACAGGGTGACGCCGGAGGGGGTGCCCACCAGAATGAAGCGCGCGCCCGAGTAAATGGCGTTGGTGAGCATGTCCAGCCCCCGCTTGAGGAACACGTCATAGACCGTGCCTACCGGAAAGAGCATCTCGCCGGTCAGTTCGTAGGACAGGCCCAGCACCCCCATCAGGGAGAAAAAGTTGTTCTCCGCGATGCCCAACTCGATATGCTGTCCGGAGGGGATCTGCTTCCACTGAAAGGGGGACTTGAGATTGTACTGCTCGTAATAGTCCGAGCGCCCCTCGGGCTGGTACACGCCCACCCGGTTGATCCATCCACCCAGGTTCGTGGACACGGCGACGTCCGGAGCGGTGGTCACCAGCCGCTCTTTCAGGCCGTCCACCCGGGAGAGGCCCATCATGATCTGCCCGAACGCCCCCTGGGTGGACAGATCCGCCTTGTAGGGAATCTCCAGCCGCCGGGGGATGTCCACCCGCGGGGGATTGTCCTCCGGGCGGGGCAGGTTCCGCCGGTGCAGCCGCGCCCCATCGAGATAGCCCCCCACTTCTTCGGCGCGGGACAGACCGGCCAGACGCTCGAACTCCTTCCCCGCGGGCACGTTGAGGCTTTCGCGCAAGGTCTCGATCTCCCGCTCGTTGAGCATACCGGAATGGTTGTCCTTATGGCCGGCCAGCGGCAGGCCGTAACCCTTGATGGTGTAGGCGAGAATGGCCACGGGGCGGCCCTGCACGCGGGAAGCGCGGTCGAACGCCTCGCAGACCATCTGCATGTCGTGCCCGCCCAGGGTCATGATGGTGTCGCGCAGGTAGGTGCCGTCGTACTGCTCGATCAGCGCCTGGGCTTCCTTGCTTTTCCCTCCCACCACTTTCAGCAGGTTCAGCTTGTAGTCCCGGGGCGGAATGCGCAGCAGGGTCTGATATTCCGCATTGGACACGTCGTCGAACCACTGCTTCAGATGGTGCCCGCCGGGCTGCTCGAACAGGTGCATCAGGGAGCGGCCGTATTTCAACACAATCACCTCCCAGCCCATGGAGGTGAAAATTTCCTGGAACTGTCCGGCCCTGATCAGGGGGATGAAGCTGTCCAGGCTTTGCCGGTTGAGATCCACGATCCACCAGCAATTGCTCAGGTTGTAGTTCTGCCCTTCCAGCAAGGCCTCGTACAGGGTGCCCTCGTCCATTTCCGCGTCGCCCATCAGGGAAATGAACAGCCCCGGCTCTCCGGAGCGCGGGAAGTGCCGCACCACGTAATCCTGCACCAGCGCGCCGAACAGCACGTTCACGCCGCCCAGCCCCACCGAGCCGGTATTGAAATGCACGTTGTCGGTGTCCTTGCGGCGGCTGGGATAGGCCTGGATGCCCCCCATTTGACGCAGTTGGGTCAGCTTGTCCGCTTCCAGGTTGTCCAGCAGGTATTGGATGGCGTGGAAGGCGGGGGAAGAATGCGGCTTCAGGGCCAGCCGGTCCTGGGGCCCCATCACGCGCAGCATGAGCGCGGTGAGCAGGCTCACCACCGACGAGCTGGACGCCTGGTGGCCGCCGATCTTGATCTGGTCCGGATTGGGCCTGATCTTATTGGCATAATGGATCATGTAGGTGGAAAGCCAGAGCGCTTTCTTCTCGATCTCCTCGAGAATTTCCACCTCGCCGGGGGTGATCGGCTTGTCCGTTCCGGCCATGCGGGCACCTGCAAATCAGAGGTCAGAGCAACATCCGCTCCGGGTCTTCCAGCACCGCCTTCAGCGCCTCCAGAAAGTCGGCGCCCGTCACGCCGTCCAGGGCCCGGTGATCGGCTGAAAGGGTGGCGTTCAGCAGCGAGCGGATGACCACCCAGCCGTTTTTCACCACGGGCCGCTCTACCGGGCGCGCAACGGCAAGAATCGCCACTTGCGGAGGGTTGATGATGGCGGAGAACTCCACCACGTCGCGCATGCCGAGATTGCTGATGGTGAACGTGCCGCCCTGCATCTGCTCCGGCTTAAGAGTGCGGGATTTCGCCTGTTCGATCAGTCCGGCGGTCTCACGGGCGATGACCCCGATGCTTTTTATCTGGCAATCCCGCAGGACCGGGGTGACAAGGCCCTCCTCGATCGCGGTGGCGAAGGCGATGTGCGCCCCACGGTAACGCCGTACCGCGCCATCCATGTACTCCGCGTTGACCCCCGGCACCTCGCCCAGCGCCACGGCGGCGGCTTTCAGCATCATGTCGTTGACCGTGATCCGCCCATCCGCCATTTTCGCGTTCAGCCGCCCGCGCAACGCCAGACACTCGGTCACGTCTATTTCCGCGGTCATGTAAAAGTGGGGAATCGCCGCCTTGGATTCCGCCATGCGCCGGGCGACGATGCCGCGCAAAGCGGAATGGGCCACGTCCTCGAACTCCGCACCGCCGGCCCCCATCGGCCGCGCGGGCGCGGCTGCCGCGGGGCGGGCATCAGGCAGGGGCGGGGCGGGGCGGCCGGCGGTCCCGGAGCCCATAAACGGCTGCAGGTCGGACATGATGACCTTGCCACCGATGCCGCTGCCCGTAACCTTACCCAGGTCAATATTCAGTTCCCGCGCCACCCGGCGGGCCAGCGGCGTTACCACCAACTGAGGTTGTGCCTGTTCTCCCACCGCAGTCTCCAATCTTATGGACGCGGGCGCCTCCACGGGAGGTGGCTGCACCAGGGGCACCACGTTCGAGGAACCGCCGTTGGCGGCCTCTTCCGCGGGCACGCCCGAGGCTTTTTTGGGGGAGGGTTTCGCTTTCATTTCGGCCGGGCGCTCCCCCGGTTGCCCGATCACGCAGAGCACGCCGTCAACGGGCACCACCTCCTGCTCGCCGGCCAGGATTTCGAGCAGGACACCATCCTCGGTGGCCTCGACCTCCACAATCACCTTTTCCGTCTCCACCTCCACGAGGGGTTCGCCCTTGGCCACCGGATCGCCTACCTGCTTCAACCAGCGGGTGACCGTCCCCTCATTCATTTCCTCGCTCAACTGCGGCAAGCGCACCTCGATTGCCATGGCACTCCTCCAGTTCCCCGGATGCGGTGATTGGGCATCCCGCCAAGCGTGCTCCATGCACGTGGTCTCCGGGAACAACATTATCACCAATCGGCCGGGCCTACAATTTACGGCTGCAAGGGGGGA
>CBDUSX010000150.1:0-6862 GCA_965369935.1 uncultured bacterium | reverse complement strand
TCGCCGCACTCGATCTTACCGGCACACTCAATCTTACCGATAAGGCCCGCGCTCAGCCCTGGGTGATGGGGACGTGTCCGGGTTGCCCGCGCACCCGCTCCAGCCAGGCCAGCACCGCGGGGTATCCGGCCAGCTCGTAGCCCCCTTCCCCGGCGACGTGGGTGTAAGCGTACAGGGCGATGTCGGCGATGGTGTAGCGCTCCCCCACGAAAAAGCCGTGCCCGGCCAGATGGCGTTCCATCACCTGCAACGCGGCATAGCCCCCCTCCCGCCGTTGCGGCAGCATGGCCTGCTGCACCTCGCTCAGCGTCTCCTGGTGGGTCAGCCAGGAGCGCACGGTGGCGATGTAGGGCTCGTGGCTGTACTGCTCGAAGAACATCCATTGCAGCACCTGGGCCAGGGCGAAGTTGTCGTCGGGCAGGAAGGGCGTGCCCTGGGCCAGGTAAAACAGGATCGCGCCGGACTCCGCCAGAAACGCGCCGTTCTCGGTTTCCAGCACGGGAATGCGGCCGTTGAGATTTCGGTCCAGGAATTCAGGCGTGCGCGTCTGTCCCTGCAGGATGTCGTACTCGATGCGCTCGAAGGGCCTGCCGAGCTGGGTCAGCAGCAACCGCACCTTGTAGCCGTTTCCGGAGTCGAGATAGTCGTGCAGGCGTAACATGGCTCCTCCAGCAAAATCGTTCCATCCGCTTCGGTGCGGCCCCCGCGCAGGCCGTCAGAGTGCCCGGCGGCACCGGTCAATATGGCAAAAAATCGCCTGGGAAAAAACAGAGATTATCTGCCCGGCGCATCAGAAAATCTCAAGCCCTTCCTTTTGTCGGGGTGCAGGGGCCTTGGCCCCTGCTGGGGGTCTGGGGGCAAGGCCCCCGGAAAGTCCAATAATCCCGCCGCGGGTCAGTCCGAAATGCGCCCCTCCTCCACCCCGTGGCAGGCCACCCGCGCGCCGCCGGGCAGTTCCAGGGGCAGCGGGCGCTCCGTGCGGCAACGGGCCTCGGCGTAGGGACAGCGGGGATGAAAGGTGCACCCCGGGGGCGGATTGATGGGACTGGGCACCTCCCCCTGCACGGGCGTGCGGGGCTTGCCGGTCAGGGCCAGGTCCGGGATGCTGTCCAGCAGCATGCGGGTGTAAGGGTGGCGGGGTTTGTTGAATATCTGGGCCTTGTCCCCCACCTCGCACAGCGCCCCCAGGTAGAGCACCCCCACCCGCGTGGAGACGTGGTAGACCACCGCCAGGTCGTGGGAGATGAACAGGTAGGTCAGCCCCAGTTCCCGTTGCAGGCTCCCCATCAGGTTGAGAATCTGCGCCTGCACCGAAACGTCCAGGGCGGAGGTGGGCTCGTCGCAGACCAGAAACTCCGGGTTGCCGGCCAGGGCGCGGGCGATGCAGATGCGCTGGCGCTGGCCGCCGGAAAACTCGTGGGGATATTTGTCGAGGTCCGACGCCGACAGCCCCACCTGCTCCAGCAGGCGGGCCACCCCCGACTCGCGCGCCCCGCGCCCGGTGTTGCGCAGGGGCTCGGCCACCAGCTGGCGCACCCGCCAGCGCGGATTGAGGGAGGCGTAGGGATCCTGAAAGATCATCTGCATGCGGCGGCGCAGGGCCAGCGCCTGGCTCCCCTTGAGGTTGTCCAGGCGCCGCCCTTCGAAGTGAATGGCGCCGCCGGTGTTGCGCTCCAGGCCCACGATGGCCCGCCCGATGGTGGACTTGCCCGAGCCGGACTCGCCCACCAGGGAAAAGGTCTCGCCCTTGTTGATCTTGAAGCTGACGTCGTCCACCGCGCGCACCAGCACCCGCCCGGTGCGGTAGACGGTGCGCGTCAGCCAGCCCCCGGACACGTCGAAGTGGCATTTCAGGTTTTCCACGCGGATCAACGGGGTGCTCACTTGCGCCGGCCTTTCGGGTAAAGGTGGCAGGCCGCCTCCTGCCCCCTGGCCACCGGCAGCAGCCGCGGCACGCGGGCGGTGCAGGGCTCGAAGCTTTGCGGGCAGCGCGGGTGAAAGGCGCAGCCTGAGGGGATGCCGTCCAGGCGGGGCATGCTGCCCTCGATCTGGGCCAGCCGCTCCTCGTCCGCCCCCACCTGGGGAATGGCGGCCATCAGCCCTTGCGTGTAGGGATGGCGGGGGGATTTCACCACCTGGCGCACGGGCCCGATTTCCACGATCCTGCCCGCGTACATGACGCACACGCGGTGCGCCGTCTCGGCGATCACGCCCATGTCGTGGGTGATCAGCATCACCGCGGTGCCGTGCTCCTTGCACAGCCGCTTGAGCAGGTTGATGATCTGCGCCTGCACCGACACGTCCAGGGCGGTGGTGGGCTCGTCGGCGATCACCAGCTTGGGGTTGGCGCAAAGGGCCAGGGCGATCACCACCCGCTGGCGCATGCCCCCCGAGAACTGGTGGGGATAATGGCGGAAGCGCTCCCTGGCCGCGGGGATGCCCACCTCGGCCAGCATGGCCATGGCCCGCTCCTCCGCCTCGCCCTTGTTGACGGGCAGGTGGGTGAGGATGGTCTCGACGAGCATGCCGCCGATGGTGTAGAGCGGATTGAGGGAGGTGAGGGGGTCCTGAAAGATAGCCCCGATGTCCCGCCCGCGGATGCGGCGCAACTCCGCGTTGCCCAGGCGGGTCAAATCCTGCCCCAGCAAAAGCACCTGGCCCCGGGTGATGCGCCCCGGCGCCTCCAGCAGTCCGATGATGGCGTTGCCCGTCATGGACTTGCCCGCGCCCGACTCTCCCACCACCCCCAGGATTTCGCCGGGCATGACGTCGAAGCTGATGTCCTGGATGGCGGTCAGTACACCCCGGCGGGTGGGAAACTGCACCTGCAAATCCCGCACGGAAAGCAGGGGTTGTGCGCGCGCGGCCTTGGTCATTGGCGTCCTTTAGCGCAGCTTGGGGTTGAAGTAATCCCGCAGCCAGTCGCCCAGGATGTTGATGGACAGCACCAGGGTCACCAGGGCCGCGCCGGGAAAGATGGTCATCCACCACTCGCCGGAGAGCAGGAAGTCGTTGCCCACCCGGATCAGCGTGCCCAGGGACGGCTGGGTGGGCGGCACTCCCACCCCCAGGAAGGAGAGCGTGGCCTCGGTGAGGATGGCAATGGCCAGCCCGATGGTGGCGATCACCAGCACCGGCCCGATGATGTTGGGCAGCACGTGCAACAGCATGATGCTCACCGGCTTGCGGCCGATCACGCGGGCGGCCTGCACGTACTCCTTGTTCTTTTCCACCATGGTGGAGCCGCGCACCGTGCGGGCGAACTGCACCCAGTTGGACAGCCCGATGGCCAGGATCAACACATAGAACGCGGCGTCCTCGTGCAGGCCGCGGGGCAGGAAGCCGCGCGCCAGCCCGTCAATCAACAGCGCGATCAGGATGGCGGGAAAGCTGAGCTGCACGTCGGCCACGCGCATGATGAAGGCGTCCAGCTTGCCCCCCACGTACCCGCTAATGAGCCCCAGGGCCACCCCGATCAGCATGGCCAGCAGCATGGAGGCGAAGCCCACCAGCAGGGAGATGCGCGAGCCGAACAGGATGGTGGAAAAGACGTCGCGGCCCTGATCGTCCGTGCCCAGCAGGAAATCCGCCCGCCCCTCCGGCTGCCACACCGGGGGCGTGAAGGCGTCGAGCAGGTTGAGGGTCTTTACGTCGAACACCTGATGGGGCGCGATCCAGGTGGCCAGCAGGGAGGCCGCCACGTAAGTCACCGCCACCACCGCCGCCACCATCACCGTGGGCGAGCGGGTGAAGCTGTATACGAAGTCGCTGTCCAGCGCGCGCCGAACCCCCCCGGAAAGGCCGAGGCCCCATTCAGCCATGCATGGTCTCCCGAGACATACTATTCCTCAAAAGGTTCCGCTCAGACGGTTCCGGTGGTCCCGCCCCGCTCGATGCGCAGGCGGGGATCCACGACGTAATAGAGCGCGTCCACGATCAGGTTGATGATCACGAAGAACAAAGCCACCAGCATCAGGTAGGCGGCCATCACCGGAATGTCTATGAACTGCACCGCCTGCAGGAACAACAGCCCCATCCCCGGCCATTGGAAGACGGTTTCGGTGATGATGGCAAAGGCGATCAGCCCGCCCAGTTGCAGCCCAGTAATGGTGATGACCGGCACCAGGGTGTTCTTGAGCGCATGCCCGAAGTTGATGGCCCGCGTGCTCAGCCCCCGCGCTCGGGCGAACTTGATGTAATCGGAGCGCAGCACCTCCAGCATTTCGGAGCGCACCAGGCGCATGATGAGCGTCATCTGGAACATGCCCAGGGTGATGGAGGGCAGCAGCAGCGCCTTCAGGCCGGCCAGGGTCAAAAGCCCGGTGGACCAAAATCCCAGGTCGATGACCTCCCCCCGCCCGAAGGAAGGCAGCCAGCCCAGCAGCACGGAAAAGACCAGAATCAGCAGAATGCCGATCAGGAAGGTGGGCAGGGAGATGCCCACCAGGGAGACCGCCAGGAACAGCCGGCTCAGCACGCCCTCCCGGTGCAGCCCCGTATAGACCCCCAGGGGCACGCCGATGAAAAGGGAGAGCAACGCCGCCGCGAAGCTGAGCTCCAGGGTGGCCGGCAGCCGCTCGGCGAACAGCTCCGCCACGGGAATGCCCAGCCGGTAGGACACGCCGAAACGGCCCCGCGCCACGCGGCCCAGGTAGCGGGCGTACTGCACGTAGAACGGATCGTTCAGCCCCAGCCGCTCGGTGATGGCCTCGCGCTCCTCGGTGGTGGTCTCCTGGCCGACCATGTTGTTCACCGGGTCGCCCACATAGGTGAACAGGCTGAAGGCGATCAGCCCCACCACGAGAATGACCACAATGGACTGCAGGAAGCGGCGAATCAAGAATACGATCATGCGCCCGAATCAGGGGAAGGGCCGGCGGCGGCCCGCGGTTCGATCACGCGCTCCGCCACCGGCCATCATCCCGCCGCCTTCCTACCTGACTTTGATGTAGCGCAGGTAGACTGCGTCGTTGGCGGCCTGCTTCAGGCTGACCTTCTTGCTGATGCCCCAGGCCAGCGCCTGCTGGTGCAGGGGAATGTGCCCGAAGTCATCCCTGTGGATGTTCATGGCCTGCCTGATCATCTTCAGGCGCTTGCCCTGGTTCAGCTCCACCGCGATCTTCTGGGTGAGCTTTTCCACTTCCGGGTTGGTGTAGCGCCCGGCGTTCCAGGTGCCGTGGCCCTGGCCTTCCCGGGTCATCAGGTTGACCAGCGGATTCAGTCCGTCGTAGGTGCCCGGCGTCCAGCCCAGCATGTAGAAGCTGGTGTTGTTGCCGCTCTTGGCCCCGATTTTGTCGAAGTGCAGGCCTTTGGTCTGGGCGTTGAGGGATATCTTGATGCCGATGCGCGCCAGCATGGGCACGACGGCCTGGCAAATCTGCTCGTCGTTGACGTAGCGGTCGTTGGGGCAGTCCAGGGTCACCGGGAAGCCATTGGGATAGCCCGCGGCGGCCAGCAGCTTCTTCGACGCCTTCGGGTCGTAGGGATAGCGCTTGTAGGTGCCCTTGTCGAACCCGGCAATGCCCGGCGCGATCATGGAGCCCGAAGGCGTGGAAGCCCCGCGCATCACCTTCTTATGGATGGCCTGGATGTCAATGGCCTGGTAGAAGGCACGCCTGACCCGCTTGTCCTTGAAGGGGTTCTTGCCCGAGCCCTTCATGTCCATCAGTT
Organism: uncultured bacterium; assembly: GCA_965369935.1. Taxonomy (GTDB): domain Bacteria; phylum SAR324; class SAR324; order SAR324; family JACQKK01; genus JAPUIH01. Next base: position 1,192 of record CBDUSX010000150.1, on the reverse strand, counting down.
CGTCGCGCCATTGGTCAAAGCCCAGGAACACGGTGCGCAGCTCGGGGCCTTGCAGCACCTTAAAGTTCGAACTGGCATTGATGCGCTTCACATCCTGCAACGGCACGGGGAATATCATGTCAATCTCCCCCGAAAGCAGCGCCGAGACGCGGGTGGCGTCATTGGAGATGGGCTGGAAGATGACCTTGGTCAGGTTGTGCTCCTTCTTGCCCCACCACTTGGGGTTGGGTTTCAGCACGGTGCGGGTGTCGGCCACGCGCTCCACCAGAATGAACGGCCCGGTGCCGTTGGTGTGGCGGGTGGCGTAGGTTTCCGATTCGGAGCCCAGCACCGGCTCTGTGGTCTTGTTCCCCTCGGCCCAGATCTTGGACATGATGAAGAACAGGGTCAGGTTCTGCGGCAGGATCGGGTCCGGCCCCTTGGTGATGAAGTCCACGGTGTATTTGCCCTTCTTCTTCACCTCCTTCACCGTGGCCAGATAGGTGTTCATGCCCGAATTTTTGTGCATCACCCGCTTGAAGGAGAACACCACGTCGTCGGCGGTGAAGGGCTTGCCGTCATGGAACTTCACGCCCTTGCGCAGGAAGAAGCGGTAGGTGGTGGAGTTGGGTTGGCTCCATTTGGTGGCCAGGGACGGCTTGAGGGACAAATCCCAACTGCGCAGCAGCAGCGCCTCGTAAATGTTGCTCTTCATGGCGTTGGTGGGGCCCTCGTTCTGGGAATGGGGGTCCATGGTCAGCAGGTCGCCAGAGGTGGAAAAGCGGAAGCGCTTCGCCGCCACGGGCTGGGCGATGAAGGCCAGCGCCACAGCCAGCACCAGCGCCGCCGCCACGGCGGTGAATATTCTGGAATGGGTCATTTCGAATGCTCCTTGAACATAGATGTATGCCGCCTGCGGCGACGGGGCCCGGCGGCAACACCGGGATTGTGGATACCGGTCGCGGGGCCGAAAGCGGCTTGCGGGAGGCAAATGCCCGCAACCCGCCGCCGGGCGCTCCGCCGGGGCCAATGAACCTGAATTGGACGTTCGTATAGGGGATTAGCAGATTTGCGCTGATTCATGAAAGGAATTATCTCACCAAATCGCCAAGCCGCCCCGCGCCCCACGGACCTGCTCAGCCGAGGCCTCTCAGGCACGGCCCCTGCACGAGGTTCCACAAGCGCTCCAGCATGGCCAGGTCCTACGCGTCCT
>CBDUSX010000149.1:0-6918 GCA_965369935.1 uncultured bacterium | reverse complement strand
ACGGGAGGTTCCACCCCGTCGTAGTAGGCGCCCAGCCGGTGGAAGAGCTTGGTCTTTCCGGCCATGGCGCGGCGCAGCTTTTCCGTTGCCGGCTCGTCCACGGACACGCCGTCCGCCCCCAGCGCCACCCCGTAGGAAGCCCGCGCCGCCTGCGGCGAGACGAAGCCGTCCAGCACATCGGCCAGCACCGCCTCCGCCGGGCGCAATAGGGGATCGCCCCAGCCCCCGCCGCCGGAAGTCATCACGCGCACCAGGTCGCCTTTCTTGAGGCGGTTCCTGTCGCTGAGGGGCTTCAGCTCGCGCTCCTCCGCGGTGCCGGGATTGACCAGCATGCGCCCGCACTGGGGCGCCCCCTGGCCGCCGTTGACGCCCCAGCAGGGATATTTCACGTTCTCCAGCCGGCTGCCCAGCACCCCCTCGTCGCTGATGACGCGGATGTCCCGCACGATGCCGCAGCCCCCCCGGTACCTGCCGGGTCCTCCGGAGTCGGTGTGGATGCGGAAGGCCTCCACCTGCATACCGAATTCCATCTCGGCGAATTCGACCGGGTAATTCTTCTGGGCCACGGAATACACCGCGTCAATGCCGTCGGCGAAGGGCCGCGCCCCGAAGCCCACCGCCAACCCCTCTATGCACAGGTCCATGGTGCCCCGCGCGTGGTCGTAACTGCGCAGATAGTAGAGCACGTACACCGAGGAGGCGGCGGGCGCCTGCCCCCCGGTGGCCTGGGCCAGGGCGCCGAACAGGGCGTTCTGCACCCGGATCTTCGTGTGGGCGCGCATGCCCAGGGCGGCGGGAAAGGCCGGGTTGAGGAGGCTGCCCTCGCGGGTAACGACTTCCGCCACGGCGCGCGCATAGCCCGCGTTGAGCATGATGCTCGGATCGTGGGAGGTCAGGTAGAGCCCACAGATGAACTTGGGCACGCTCTCGTGCATGATGAAATTCACCGGGCCAAGCGCCTGGTCGGAGGACTCGGAGAAGTCCAGGGTGACCCGCGGGCCCTCCTTCTCCAGCTTCACCTGCACCCACGGGCTGTGGTCGGTCACCGCGTCGCTGTCCAGGTAGTCCCGGAAGCTGTAGCTTCCGTCGGGCACCGTGGTCTCGAAGGCCTGGCGCAGGGCCGCCTCGCTCTGGTGAATCATCATCCCGAAGGCGGCGTCGGTGGTCCCGCTCCCGAAGCGGCGGAACACCTCCTCCATGCGCTGCCCGCCCAGCCGGCAGGAGCCCATGATGGCCTGCACGTCGCCCCGCACCATTTCCGGGAAGCGGCTGTTGCGCAGGAACGACCGGAACAACTCCTCGTTCAGCACGCCCTCGGCGTACATTTTCACCGGGGGCAGCACGATGCCTTCCTGGAAATTGTCCGTGGCGTCCGGCGAGATGCTGCCCGGCATGATCCCGCCGATGTCCCACAAATGCCCCCAGCTGACCGCGAAGGCGGCCAGCCGATCCTCGTGAAAGACCGGCGTCACGAACACCATGTCCGGACTGTGGGAAACGGCGCCGTGGGAGGTGTAGGGATCGTTGTAGGCGAACAGGTCCCCGGGGCGGATGGAGGCGGGCGGATAGTGCTCGAACACGCAATCCAGCAGGTTGCCGGCCAGGGAGTGGTGGATGCCGCTGACCATGTTGCCTTCGGCGTCGTACAGGGCGGTGAAGTAGTCCTTCTTCTCCCGGATGAAGGGGGACATGGAGGTGCGCTCGATGAGCGCCTCCATCTCCAGGCGGGCCGAGCGGATGGCCCCCTTGACCAGTTCCAGGGTTACAGGATCTATCCTGTCGTTCATGTTCCCCGCCAGGCGGTATTTCCGGGATCGCTGTTTGGGATTAGACCGTCACGATCAGGTTTGCGCGATCATCCACTGTGGCCCGTTGGCCGGGAAAAATCAAAGTGGTGGTGTCCAGCTGCTCCACCACCGCCGGGCCTTCCAGCACGTGACCGGCCAGCAGGGCGGCGCGCTGAACCACCGGGGTTTCCATAAAGCCCTGCCCGGAAAAATACACCGGCCGCGCGCGCTCCCCGGCCGGGGAAGAACCCTGCGGCGCCGTGGCGATGCGCGGCAGCTCCAGCTTGTCCACCAGCCCCAGGGCCTTGATGCGCAGGTTGACGATTTCCACCGCCGTCTCCCGGTTGGCGAAGGTGTACAACTGCTCGTGGCGCGCGTGGAAATCCTCCAGCAGGTGCGCCATGCCCTGCGCGGTCAGGCCACCCTCCGGCAGCTCGATGGTCAGCTCGAAGCCCTGCTTTGCATAGCGCAGGTCGGCCAGCCGTTGCAGGCTCCGCCGCTCCGGGGGCACGCCCTCCGCTTCCAGGTGGGCCTCCCCCTCCGCGGCGAGCCTGCGGTAGACGGCTTCCATGGCCTCCAGGTCGTAGTGCGGGGGGCGCTGCACGCTGGTCTGCACGTAGTCGTTCTGCAAATCGGTGGAAAGCATGCCCAGGGCGCACAGGATGCCCGGATGGGGCGGCACGATCACCGTGGGTGTGCCCAGGGGCGCGGCCAGCTCGCCCGCGTGCATGGGCCCCGCCCCGCCGAAGGCCACCAGGGCGAATTCCGCCGGGTCGTAGCCCTTCTCCACGGAGACCACCCGCAGGGCGCCGACCATGTTGTTGTTGACGATCTTCAGAATGCCCTCGGCGGCCTGATGAAGCTCCAGGCCCAGGGGCGCGGCCACGCGGTCGTGGATGGCCTTGCGGGCGAGCTCCACGTCCAGCCCGATTTCGCCGCCCAGCAGATGCTCCGGTATCCTGCCCAGCACCAGGTTGGCGTCGGTGACGGTGGGGGCCTGCCCCCCCTGCCCGTAGCAGGCGGGACCGGGCGAGGCCCCGGCGCTCCGCGGCCCCACGGTCAGGCTGCCCTGCTCCGTCAGCGAGGCGATGCTGCCCCCGCCGGCGCCGATGGAGTGAATGTCCACGATGGGCGTGTGCAACGGAAACGGCCCGATATCCCCCTCGTGGGTCAGGGCCGGGCGGCCCTCCCGGATCAGGCAGACGTCCGCGCTCGTCCCGCCGATGTCAATGCTGATGGCGTTGGGAAACCCGGTCAGCCCGGCGACATAGCCCGCGCCGATCGCTCCCGCGGCCGGCCCGGAAAGAGCCATGTTGATGGCCTGACGCCGCGCCATCTCCGGGCCGAACACCCCGCCGTTGGACTTCATCAGCAGCAGGGGGGCGGCGATCCCGCGCTGCTGCATGCCGGATTGCAGCCGTTCGATGTAGCGGCCCACCACGGGCTGAAGGTAGGCGTTGAGGGCGGTGGCCATGGAGCGCTCGTACTCCCGGAACACGGGCAGCACGACCGAAGACAGGGAGACCTGGACTTCGGGGAATTCCTCCAGCAGCAGCCGCGCGGCGGCCTGCTCGTGGACCGGGTTGGCGTAGGCGTGCAGGAACACGATGGCCACCGACTCCACCCCGTGCGCCTTCAGCCGGCGCGCAGCCTCCCGGCAACGGGCCTCGTCCAGGGGCACGGCCACCGACCCGTCCAGCAGAATGCGCTCGGGCACCTCCACGATGCGCCGGGCCGGCACGGGCCGCACGGGCTTGATCCAGGCGAACAGGTTTTCCTTGCGCGGCACGTCGTGGCGTCCGATCTCCAGCACGAACTTGAAGCCGTCGGTGACCATCATCCCCGACTTCGCGCCCTTGCCCTCCAGGATGGTGTTGGTGGCAATGGTGGAGCCGTGAAACACCCTGCGCAGGGCCTGCGGCGCCGCGCCGCATGAGGCCAGCACCTTTTCCACGCCCTTGAAGAAGCCCAGGGAAGGATCCGCGGGAGTGGAGGGAGTCTTGGCGGTCCACAATTCGCCCGTCTCCGGCTGCGCCAGCACCACGTCGGTGAAGGTGCCCCCCACGTCCAGGGAAATGTCGAACGTCTGCATTCATCTCCTTCGTGCGGGCCGGAGGGCCTAGTTGACCGCGCGCTCCCGCCCTTCCCAGAACGGTTTTCTCAGCTCGGACTTGAGGATTTTTCCCGGGCCGCTCTTGGGCAGGGACTCGACGAAATCCACGGTGCTGGGGCATTTGTAATGGGCGATCCATTCCTGGCAATGGGCGATCAACTCCTCCGCCGTGACCTGCCGCCCCGGCTGGGGCACCACGATGGCCTTCACCGCCTCCCCCCACTTATCGTCCGGCACGCCGATCACCGCCGCGTCCAGCACCGCCGGATGGCTGTAGAGCACGTTTTCCACCTCCGGCGAGAACACGTTCTCCCCGCCGGTGATGATCATGTCCTTGGCGCGGTCCATGATGTAGATGTACTGCTTGGAATCCACGGTGGCCATGTCGCCGGTGCGCACCCAGCCGTCCACCAGGGCCTTTTTTGTCTCCTCCGGACGCCTCCAGTAGCCCAGCATCACGTTGGGGCCACGGGCGATGACCTCCCCCACCTCGCCCGGCTGAACTTGCTGGCCGGAGGCGTTGACCACGCGCACCTCCACCCCCACGATTTCCTGGCCGCAGGAGGAAAGCCGCCGCATCTCCTCCTCCGTCCCGCTGGACTTGCAGTCCCGCAGCAGGGTGGAGGTGAGGAAGGGAGAGGTTTCCGTCTGGCCGTAGAGATGTTGCATCACCGGGCCGAACAGCTCCATGGCCGCCTTCAGGCGCTCCACGGGCATGGGCGAGGCGCCGTAGAGCACCCGTTGGATGGTGGACACGTCGAAGTCCGCCGCGTCGGGCAACTCCAGGATCATGTTGATCATGGTGGGCACCAGCAGAATCCGGGTCACCCCGTGGGCCTGAATCATCTCCAGCACCTGGCGCGGCTCGAACTTTTCCATGAACACGTGGAAGGCGCCCAGCAGGGTGAGGGCGAAGCAGGACCAGTAGTCCGCCGCGTGAAACATAGGACAGGAGTGCAGCCACACGTCGCGCTCGGTGAACTCGGCAAGCCGGATGGCGTGCTGCGCATTGACCGCCACGTTGTGCTGGCTCAGCATCACCCCCTTGGGCAGGCCGGTGGTGCCGCCGGTGTAGCACAGGAAGGCCATGTCGTCCCCCTGCCAGGCGCGCGGATCGAGCCGCGCCGGGTCGGCGGCGGCCAGCAGATCCTCGTAGGCGTGCATGCCGTCCGCGGGCCCTTCCTCCAGCACCACGACTTCCCGCATCGTCTTCAGTTCCCCCCGGATTTTCTCCAGCAGGGGTAGGAACTCCCTTGCGACGATGAGGGCCTTGATTTCCCCGTCGTTGAGAATGAAGGCCGTTTCCGAAGGCGAGAGGCGCGTGTTGACCGGGGCCAGCACCAGCCCGGCCACCGGGATGGCCAGGTAGACCTCCATGTAACGAAAACTGTTGTGGGCCAGGATGGCCACATGGTCGCCATGGCCCAGCCCCAGCCCCTGCAGCGCCGCGGCCAGCTTGTGCACGCGGACGTTCAGCTCGCCGTAGGTGAGGCGCACCTCCCCGTCCACCAGCGCGGGCCGGCCGCCGTGCAGCCGCACGGCCCGGGCTAGCATGTCCTGGATGAGCATCTTTTCCCCCTCCTGATCCGATCCAAACCATTGTGGTTCGCGCTTTCCAACCAATCAGCTTTCCAATTAGCTTTTCCATGCGGCGGGCGCAAGGGCACGGGCGGGCCGGCTTGCCCGCGGGCCGGCCTTGTGCCAAGTCTATCAGGTGCGAAAAGCAACCTTCGCAACCGATCTCGGAGAGAGGGCATGGCAGGGCGGGAACAGGCCGGAAGCGGACGCCACGTGACGGTGATCGGCGCGGGCATCGTGGGGGTGTGCTGCGGGCTGTACCTGCTGCGCAACGGCCATAGGGTGAGTTTGCTGGATTCCCAGCCGCCGGGGGAAGGGGCCTCCTCCGGCAACGCGGGGTTCATCTCCCCCGGCTCCTGCGCGCCCACCGGCATGCCCGGCCTTGCCGCCAAGGTGCCCGGCATGCTGTTGGACCCATTGGGCCCGCTCACCATCCGCTGGCGCTACCTGCCGCGCATCGCGCCGTGGCTGCTGCGCTTCCTGGCGGCCAGCTCGCCCGCCCGCGTGGAGGAGATTTCAAAGGCCATGCGCGCCCTGCACCAGTCCGCCGTGGAGGACTTCCAGCCCCTCCTGCGCGACGCCGAAGCCACCAAACTGCTGCGGCGGGACGGCCGGCTGGAAATCTACAAGAGCGAGGAGTCCTTCGCCAAGTCGAAACTCAAGTACGAGCTGTTCGGCCGCCGCGGGGTGGATTTCGAGGTGCTGCGGGAGGGCGCGCCGCAGGAACTGGAGCCCGCCCTGTCCCCTGACTATAAGATCGCGGTGAGCATCCCCGGCTCCGCCCACACCACCGACCCCTTGCGCCTCACCCAGATGCTGGCCGAAGACTTCCGGCGCCGGGGCGGCGCCATCGTGCGGGACAAGGCGCTGGGGTTCGAGATGGGTGCCGAAGGCCCGCGGCGCCTGCTGGGCGAGGGGGACAACTACGACCTTGACGCCGTGGTGGTGGCGGCGGGGGCGTATTCCCGCAACCTGACGCTGCAGTTGGGCAGCAAGGTTCCCCTTGACACCGAGCGCGGCTATCACATGATGCTGCCCCAGCCCGGCATCGAGCTCCACCACCCCTTGTCCTCGGGGGACCACCACTTCGCCATCACGCCCATGGACGGGGGCATCCGCCTGGCCGGCACGGATGAATTCGCCGGTTTGCATGCACCGCCCAATTACGCCCGCGCGGATGCGCTCTATACTTCCGCAAAGAGAATGTTTCCCGGACTGAAGCAGGAGGGCGCCACCCGCTGGATGGGGCGCCGCCCATCCATCCCCGATTCCCTGCCGGTGATCTCCCGCTCCCCGGTGCATCCTTCCGTGTTCTTCGCCTTCGGCCACGGCCACCTGGGGCTCACCGGGGCGGCGGTGACCGGCAAGCTGGTCGCGGAGATGATCACGGGCAAGCCCCACAACATAGACCTCGCCCCCTACCGCGTGGAGCGGTTTTAG
>CBDUSX010000148.1:0-6967 GCA_965369935.1 uncultured bacterium | reverse complement strand
ACCGTTTCACTTTCGGCACGGCCACTTTCTTCCCGGAATCGCCGCCCCGGAACTTCAGGTAATGGCGGATGGCGCGCACCTGCGCCTTGGCCAACCCGATGGACTTGGGATACAGCTTGCGCGAGGTCGGGGATTTGACCCTGGCCACCACCTTGTAGTTCCGCAAGGCCAGCCGAAGCTGCTTTTTCTCATGGTACAGCACGGCGAGGCGGGAATAAATGGGCACCAGCCACTTGGATTCCGTCAGCCCGCGGCCGGTGAGTTCCTGCAGGCGCGCGATGGCGGCGTCGGATTTGTTCAGGCGCACCTCCACGTCGGCCATCAGGTAGCCCGCCTCCAGGGAAAGGGGGTCGTTGCCTCCCGCGTCCCCCTGTTGCAGCCACACGCCCGCCCGCTCCGCATCTTTCAGCCCGGCCAGGTATTTGCGGCCCAGAAACAGCGCATACCGGCGCCGCGCCTCCCCTTCCGGCAGTTGGGGGATCAGCGCGGCGTGGATTTCCACGGCCTGCTCCAGCTTCTGCTCATTCTCCAGGGCCTTGCCGAGCAACTCCGCCGCGGCCAGCCGCCGCTCCCAGTCCTCCGCCGGCAGAAAGTCCAGGGCCCGGTGGGCGCGGATGCGGGTGGACTTGTTGTTGTTGGCCCGCCGGGCGGCCTTGGCCCAGGTCAGGTAAATCTGGCCCACGAAGTGGGAGACCTGTCCGCGCAACTCCTCATCCTCGATGGCGGGCAGGAATTTCTCGTACTGGATCAGCAGTTCCGAGTAGTTCTTCTGCTTGAGCAGCACCTCGCCCCTGGCCGCCAGCAATTCGTAGCGCGGCTTCCACTCCTCGGGCTCCAGCAGCTTTTCCCCCGCCAGGGTCAGCCGCAATGCCACCGGGTAGCGTTTCTGCTTGGCCTCGCTGCGGCTCCAGTCCCCGTATATGCGGCTGCGGTAAAGGCGCAGTTGATCCCGCAGGCCGGCGTCCGGCACCGCCTCGCTGATGGTGGCGTACAGTTCCACCCGCGCCTTGAAGTTGCCCGTCTTCCGGTACAGCCCGTCCAGGCTGGCCGCGGCCCGGTAGCGCTCCTGCCAGCGCTCGGGAGGCAGCAGGGAGATGGCTTTTTTGTAGCGCGCGATGACCTTGGCGGGCGCCTCCTTCTTTTCCCCCGCTTTCGCCCAGTTCAGGTAAAATCCCGCGAACGCGGCGTCCAGCCTGGTTTGCAGCGCCTTGCTGCTGGCCAGCTTGCGTTCCCGGCCATAGAGCTTGCGGGCTTTTTCGTAGGCGTTGCTGTGCGCGTAGTGCTGCAACAGGGCTTCCAGGATTTCAATGCGCGCCTTGCCCGCCGCCGGCGGGACGATCTTCCAGGCCTGCTGGATTTTGCCGCCCGCGGCCTCCTGGTCGCCCGCCCCGGCCATGGCCTTGCCCCAGCCCAGATAGGCCAGCGCGCGCCATGTGGCCACGCGGCGGCTGGCGCTGTCCCTGGCCTTCACGCGCTCCGCCGCCTGCTCGTTGAGTTCGGTCAACTCCTCGAATCTGCCCTTGTTGAGGTAGAGCCCTTGCAGCCTTTCCAGGGCCTCCAGGTAGGCTCGCGGGGGCTCCCCGTTTTCCTGCTCCCGTTGCACCACGGCCAGGTAGTGGGCCTGCGCCTTGTCCTCCCGCCCCATGGCCTGCTCCGCCCGGCCCAGGCGGTACTGGATTTCCGCGCCCTGCACGGCCTTGGGGTCGAGTGCTTCCAGGCGCTTGATGGTGGAGAGCATCATGTTGGGCTCGCCCAGTTTTTCGTAGGCGCGGGCCATGCGGCTCAGCAGTTCCGCGGAGGGCTTCGCCTGCCCGCTGGACAGCAGCCGTTCCCCCAGGTTGACCAGCCGGGAATGCTGGCCCGAGCGTTCGTAGGATTCCAGCAGCGGGGGCCAGACCAGCTTTACGTAATCCGCGTCGTTGAACAGCCCTTCCAGGTCCCAGGAGGCTTTCTCCCAGTTGCCCAGCCGGTACTGGCAAAAACCCCTCAGGAAAAACGCCCGCTTGCGGTCCCGCGCGTCGGAGAACACGGGCAGCGGCCGCAGGCTCGCGATCACCCCCTCGCAGGACTCCATCCCGTAGTACAGCCCGGCCCGCTCGACCACCATCTCGGTGCGGATCTGCTGGGGCACGGCGGTGTTGTCGATGGCGCGGGTCAGCAGGGCGATGCCCTCCCGGTGCCGCCCCAACTCGCCCATCATTTCCACCCGCAGGCGCAGGATAGCCAGGTCGGGAAGCTGGGTCTCCTTGAGCGCCCCCAGCCGCTCGTAGTCGCTCAGGGCCTCCGCCTTGCGCCCGCTCTCCTTGAGCAGGCGCGCCCTGGCGATCAACGCCGGCTCCAGATGGGCCTCATCGGAGCTGTTCAGGTAGGCGCCGTACCGCTCAATGGCCTCTGCGCGCAGGGCCGGCGCCTGCTCTTCGTCCGCGTCCGCCAGCTTGATCCGCGCAAACAACCGGGCGCGCCGGAACAGAGCCTCGTTGAGGAATTCGGGGGCCGGATAGCGCCCGGCCAGTTGGTCGTAGTAGGCCAGCGCCCCGGCGGGCTCGCCGGATTTTTCCAGCCGCTCCCCCATCAGCATCAGCACCGGGGCCTTGTGCTCCGCGGAGTCCTCCCGTTTCAGGTAGCGCGCGAACATTGGCCAGGCCTTGCCCGGCTGCTCGAGCTTCCAGTAGCTCCATCCGGCCAGCCGGTAGTACGGCGCGAAATCCTGGGGGCCCAGCCCCGCCGGCTCCACCTGTTCCAGCAGGGCGGCGGCCTCCGCGTAGGCTTGGCTCTCGTACTTCCCGCGGGCCTGCCACAGCAGCGTCCGGGCCTTGTACAGGGAGCGCGGGTAGCGCTCCAGCAACTCGGCGGAAAGGGCGCCCGCCCGCTCGCCGTCGCCGGTCTTTTCCAGCAGGGGGATGCTGGCCGCCATGGCCTGCTCCCGGAAAGGAGAGTCCGGATAGGAGGCGATCAGCTTGCCGTAGGCCGCCAGGGCTTTCTTGAGCACACCCAGCCTGGCCCGGGCCTCCCCCAGGGCCAGCAGCGCCTCGTCCGCGTAGCGCCCATCGGGAAATTTTTTCACGTAGGTCAGCGCCGCGGAGGCCAGGGCTTCGGCCTCGTCCGTCTGGCGGGTTTCGCGGATTTTCTGGATTTGCCGGACTTCGGCCAGGCTGAAGGGAAGCTTCGCTTGCGCGGGCAGCGGCGCGAGCGCCCCCGCCGCGGCGATCAGCAGCAGGGCCGGCACCCACAGTGCTCCGCGGCGTACCGCCCTGCGGAGGCGTATCAAGATGCCCATCTGTCGAGCAGGGATTGGAGGCGCTCCTCGGCCACGGCGCTGACCCGCACCACCTTGTTCCGCGAGGATTCTCCGTGGATGATGCGCACCGACCCCGGCGCAACCCCCAGGGCCTTGGCCAGAAAGCGCACACAGGCCTTGTTGGCCCGGCCCTCGCTGGCCGGCGCGGCCAGCCGCAGCCGCAGCGCCGAGTCCCCGTAGTGGCCCGCGGGCTCGGTCTTCCGCGCCCCGGGTTGTACGCGCAGGGTCAGGGTGAGTTCGCCCCCCTCGTAGCGGTACGGCGATTTATTCTTCCCCGATCCAGAGGCCGTCATCTTGTGAATCCGCGTCGAGAAAATGGTTCATCTGCTCCATCACTCTGATAAAAAGCCTTTCCAGTTCGGAGCGTTGCCCGAAGGAGGCGCTGTCGTCGAGGTGGTCCAGATTGTGGAGGATCACCTTGCAAGCACGGATGGTGTCTACGTATCGCTGGTCCATGGGTCCCCGGAATCCCTGCAAAACGGGCACTCGCCATTTCCCGCCGAGATGGTTGCCGGTTGATGCGAACACGGCCCACACCCGCCGTGGAAGGGGCGGGCCGTGGAGGCGCCCCGGCCGGCTTCGGGGTTCGACTCATGCCCTAGCATGCCGGCCGCGGAGGCCGCAAGGGCTGACGGCCGCGGGGGAAAAAGCCTTGCATTTCACCCCGATCCCGGCCCGCCGGCAAGCCCGAAATTCTTCCCTCCCCGCCTCGTCCGGCCGCCCTCGCCGCCGTTGCCTCGGGCGGGGGGACTCAGCAAGGGACGATCCGCCCCAGCCGCACCGCCGTCTGCCCGGCCCTGGCGCGGCCTGTGGCGGTGGGCATGACCAGCACGCAATCGTCGTAGGGGGTGCGGATTTCCCGGCCGCCGTCGTGGGCGATCAGGCTGCCCGCCCGCTCGATGATTTCAAAGCCGCGGTAGTCCTCCACGAACCGGAATTCCTCGCTCGCTATCGTCACCCGGTCGCTGATCTCGATCACGGTTTGCTTGCCCCCGGCCACGGAAGGCAGATGATCGGCGATGAACCGCGGGTCCAGCACGTCCAGGTGGCGCAGGAAATGGAGAGCGGCGGCACGCGCCACTTCCACGCTGGAGCTTGCCCAGTGCTGTCCGCATTCGACCAGCATCGCCGACTTGCCGCCGGCGGGGTCGCCAAATTCGTTGTAATCGCGCATGCGCTTGCCCGCCTCGTGGCCTTCGTCCAGCACGATGTAAGAGGGATAGCCCATGGCCCGCGCCAGCGCCAGGGAGCGTTCCTGCAATCCCGCGATCAGGAGCGCCGGCGCAGTGAAGTGCATGGAATGAAGGTCCAGCAGATAATCCGCCTGGGCCACCAGCGGCCGCATGGCGCGGGCCCGTTCCAACTCCCTGCTCCGGCGGGGGCCGTCGAGCACCTCGTCGCTCCACAGGCGGTTGAAATCCTCGTCCACGTATCGGGAGGCATAGGGAAGGCTGGAATCGAAGTTGGAGAAGGCCTCCACGTTGGCAAAGCTCAGGGTCAGCTTGCCGCGGAGGGGCCGCACCCGCTGCTCGAACAGGAAGCACAGGGCATGGGCGCCGCAAAACTCGTTGCCGTGGGTGAGGGCGTTGATCATCACGTGCGGGCCGGGATTCCCGCCGTCGAGGGTGGTGGCGTACTCGATGCCCGTGTTGCCCTGCCGGTAGGGCGAAATGTCCGGCGGCAGTACCTCGATCACGGGTTTATATGCGGAAGCTCCGGCCATCCTCTCGATTTTCCTCCTTGCCTGGGCTGCCCTTGGCGCCCGCGCCGGTTGCGCGGGGCACGAGGCGGTCAGGATGCTGCAAAACAGCATCACCTTACAACCATCACCTTACAACACCGCCGCCCTCATTAACCACCCGCCACTCCGCCCCCCATTGGCCCACGCCTGCGTAACCTGATCAGGCAAGCGGCCCACGCCGCACGGGTCGGTTATGTTGACAAGGCAAACGGGTTTATGCACGTTATGCACGATCATCAACCGGAAAACCCAGATCGTCGGCCGGCCCGGACGGCAGCTCGCCGGGGAGGCTGAGGCGTAAACCCATGGGCGATGCCGTGGGAGCCGCGGGACGACGCACCAGCAGGCGGATGCAACTCATGCCGATTCGTAAAATGACCCGCGGCTGGCCGGCGCTGGCCGTGGCACTCCTGCTGACCTGCGCCGTACAGGGCGCGGAGCTTACCATCGCCCTGAAGGCTTCCCTGCGCACCACCGATCCCCACTACTTTGACCTGGCCTCCAACAACGCCTTTCTAAGTCATATATACGACTCCCTGGTGCTGAGGGACAAGAACCAGGCGCTGCAACCGGGCCTGGCGGTGTTCTGGCGGCCCGTGGGCAAAATCACCTGGGAGTTCGTGCTGCGCCGGGGGGTGAAATTCCACGACGGATCGGATTTCAACGCCGACGACGTGATTTACAGCCTCGGCCGCGCGGCGAGCGCCCCCAACAGCCCGGCCAGCTTCGCCCGCTACACCAGGCGCATCGTTTCCATGGAAAAGGTGGACGAAATCACCGTCCGGCTCCGCACGGAGCGGCCCTGGCCTCTCCTGCCCCAGGATTTGAGCCACGTGCGCATCATGTCCTTCACGGCGTCCGAAGGCAAAACCACCGCCCAACTGGACGCGGGCGACGGCGCGGTGGGCACCGGGCCCTACCGCCTGCTCAGCCGGGAGCCGGACCGCCAGGCCGTGCTGGCCCGCAACCCGGACTACTGGGGCCGGGAGCCGCCCTGGGAGCGGGTGACATTCAGGTTCATTCCCCACTGGAAAGACCGCCTGGCCGCCCTGCAGACCGGGCGGGCGGACGTGATAGACTCCGTGCCCCCAAAGGCGCTCAAGCAACTGCGCAAGGCCCGCAGGAAAATCTCCCTGGCGCGCGGCGTCTCCAGCCGCCTGATATTTCTGCAGTTGGACAGCGGGCGCAACAAAACCCCGTTCGTGACCGGCACTCGGGGCAAGAACCCGCTGCAAAAACTGAGGGTGCGCAAAGCCATCTCCCTGGCCATTAACCGCAAGGCCATTGCGGACAAGATCATGCTGGGCCGCGCGGTGCCCGCGGGACAGTTTTTTCCCAAGGGACATTCCGGCTACACGCCGGGGCTGGAGCCCGACAAGCCCGACCTGCGCAAGGCGAAGCGGCTGCTGGCCCGCGGGGGCTTCGGGGGAGGCTTCGGACTGACCCTGCACGGCCCCAACGACCGGTTTCTGTCCGATGCGGAGGTGCTCCATGCGGTGGCGAAGAGCCTGCGGCGGATCGGCATCCGCGCCGAGGTGGAAACCAGGAGCCGCAGGATTTTCTTTCCCAGGGCCGCCCGCCGCGAGTTCAGCGCCTATCTTTCCGGCTGGAACGTACAAGGGGGCGAGGCCTCGGCCCCCCTGCGGGCGCTCGTGGCGTCCTACGACAGAGAGCGGGGCACGGGCCGGCGGAACTTCGGCCGCTTCTCCAACGCGGAACTCGACGCCATTCTGGGCAAGGCGCTCAAAGCCATGGACCCCGGCCGGCGCAAGCGCCTGCTGCAGGAAGCGACCCGGATCGCCATCGGCCAGTACGGCATCATCCCCCTCCACTTCGAGGTGGACACCTGGGCCATGCGAAAAGGTCTGAAGCTCGTGCCCCGCAGCGACGGCGCCACCCTGGCGACCGGCATCTTCCCCACCCGCTAG
>CBDUSX010000147.1:0-6991 GCA_965369935.1 uncultured bacterium | reverse complement strand
GGATTTCGCCCCGATGCTGGCAGGCGGCCGATGCCGGCAGGCCATCGCGCAACCTGATTCCGTCAAAGATCCAGGATCACGCCGAATTCCTCGCCGCACGTGTCCTCGCCCTGTACGCAGCGAGGCGTCGAACAGCAGATCAGCACCTCGTCGTCGTCATGGGGGGCAACCGGGTCATCAAGATAATCTACGTCGCCGCACTTCACCTTGGTGGCGCAAGTGCCGCAGATACCACCGCGGCACGAAAAGGCCGGTGTCAGCCCTTCGGCCTCGGCCAGTTCCAGGAGCGTGCCTCTCTCGGGCCGCCATTCGGTCTCGATTCCCGCTTTGGCGAAGCGAACCTGGATGGGTCCTTCCGCCGGGCGATCGACAACCTTACGCTTTTTTGCCTGCTCGCTCGGCTTCAAAACCATGGCCGGGCCGAAGGATTCGTAATGAATGCGGCGTTCCCCAACACCGAGCGTGGTAAGGCCTTCGTAGAGCGCCTGCATGAAAGGGGGCGGTCCGCACAGATAAAATTCGTAATCGTCGAGCGGGAGTATCGATTTGAGGAGTTCCACATCGACATAGCCTGTACTGTCGAAGTCGACCCCTTTCCGGTCACCCTTTTGGGGCTTCGTGTACCGGATATGGACGGTCAGCGACTCGAATTCGCTCGCAAACTTCCGGACATGCCGCCCAAAAGCATGCTCCTGGCTGTTCTGCGTACCGTGAAGAAAATAAACAGAGCGAGGCGCTCCGGTTCTGGCGCCCTCGAGCAGTAAATGATCGAGCATCGCGATCATCGGTGTGATGCCGACACCCCCTGACAAGAGGACGACGGGCCGGCTGCTGTTCTCATCGAGTGTGAATTTTCCTCGTGGCGCCATCGCTTCCAGCACGGAACCGGGCTTCATCTTGTCGTGGAAATGCCGAGACACCAGGCCCTTGGCCTCGCGCTTGATCGAGAGACGGTAAAATTTCCCGTTCGGTGCCTCGGATACGGTGTAGGTTCTGTTGACGGGACCGTCTTCCCCGGGGATATCCAGGCGGATGGGCAGGTATTGTCCGGGCTTGTATGACGCAATCGCTTTGCCGTCTTCGGGCGTCAGATAAAAGGACGAGATCGTCTCGCTTTCCTTCTCGATATGGTCAACCGTGAGCCGCCGCCAACTGTCGCGGTCGCGGATTACCTCGATCGTCTCGGCCGCTTCCTGCCAGGAGCCGGTGCGCTCCAGCTCGGGCGCATATCCCTGGAAATCCCAGCGCAGGGGCAGGCTCTTCTCAACGCGGATCACCTCTTCCACTTTTACGCGCACCAGCCGCTCGGCGCCCTCAAATGCCGCCAACTCCTCACCCTGCCAGACGATTTCGGCTGCTCCGGTTATGTAGAGCAAATCGCCGGTCTCGAAATCGGGGAACAGAAGCCCCGCCTTCGGGTAGAGCGAGATATTGCCAAGGGTGTTGAAATGGAGATTTCCGGCAAAATCCGGGAACACGAGTGTTCGCTTATCTTCGACTCGGACGAACCCCGGCCTTCCGCCCCGGTGTGAGACGTCGACACCGTGCCTCCGGTCGCCGGCATCCTCGGAAAACATCGAGGCGATGAAAAGGGTGTCAGCGCTTTCGATGACTGTGCGCGCCGCTTTGCCGAGCTCCGAACTTCGATCGAGCGGGCGCTCCGTTTCGGGCGAATCCACGGCGTCCGCGACCTTGAATCCGCGAGCCTGGATAAATTGGGGGCAATTGGCGAAGGACTGATCGACCGTGACCCGGAATCCGTCATCTCCGAGTTTCGAGACCTTGCCATTCATACGGCTGCGCTGGCGCGAATGAAACTGGATCCCGAGTAAGCCAAGCGCTACGCCGGCCTTCAGATTATCGTTCAGCGGATCGCCATAGAGCGGCCGCGCCGCCATGGCCAGAGTCTTGGAATCGGGTGAAGAAACGAACCCGGGCCGGCCCACGAGCATGGAGGCCCAGGGCCGGCCCCGCCCGTCCACCGAACCAACGATGATCTGCGGCAGCAGCGTATAGAATTCACGGTACGGATCGGGAAGGTAATCGCGGATGTAACCGGGTGCGTAGGCGTGCACCTTTTCGCGCACGCCCAGGCGTTCCTGAACTTCAAGCTCTCCCCGGTGAAACGGTGTCGCTGACTCGCCTAGACTGGAACCACCCATAAGAATACTTCCCGCCAGCGGGTGGCGGGCGGCCGGGATTTCGCCCGATGCTGGCAGGCGGCCGATGCCGGCAGGCGGAAGACTTGCCGCGCGGCCCTACTCTCTCCCGGCCCGCCCGACAGTGCGGCACAATTGGCCGAGGTTTTCCTGTTCGGCCAGGGAGAGCACCTGCAATTCGTTTTTGATGCGATCCAGATGGCGGGGAAAGATCGCCCGGATGAGTTGGTCTCCGTCCCCGGTGAGGTGGACGGTCACGAATCTCCGGTCGCCGCGGTCTCTTTTCCGTTCCACCAGGCTCCTCTTTTCGAGGTTGTCTATCACCATGGTGATGTTGCCGCTGCTCTTGAGAATTTTCTCGCCCAACTCCCGCTGGCACAGCGGTCCCAAGTGCAGCAATGCTTCCAACACACCGAACTGGCTGACGGTCAGCCCGTCCAGTTCCGAGGTGCGGTAGATGCGCGCCATCAGGGAATCCGCAGCCCGAATCAGCTTGATGTACGTATCCAGCGTCTGAACGTCTTCTCTGTTGCCTGAATAGTGAGTTCCCATGCTTACCTCCAAACAGATTTGCTTAATTTTAAGCCGGCCTGATTCAACCTGCAAGATAAAAATCCATTATTCTCTTAGATCATGCCTATGCCGCGATCCACTTTCGCAAAATCGGCTCCAGGCAGATAATAAGGCCAGTTTACACGTAATTTGCCGGAAGTAAGCTGATTTACAGATACCTGGGGAAGGTGTAGCGGGGCAGCCGGCCGGGCGTGGCGTGGGCGCGCCGTGCGCCCGCACTCGCCAGGAATCCGCGCGGCCGAATCGGGTTCGGTCAATGGTTTGGGGAGCGGGGCTAGAAGCGGTGCAGGCGCATGCCGTAGCGATCCTTGATCATCAGCTTGAGCTGCTCGTCGTTCTGCATGCCCGCGAACCGGATTTCGGTTTCGACGGAGGTGACCACGTTGTTCAGGTCGTCCTTGTCCCGGCTGAACCTTACCTGGTCTCCAATCTTTTTCAGTTGCAGGTTGGCCATCACGGTGCGTCTCAGCCGGGCCTTCACATCGGCTATGGTCTTCGCATCCATGTTGCGCAACAGGGATTCGATTTCCTCCTGGGAGAATCCCCGCAGGGACAGGCGCACCCAGATGGAAAAGACACTCACCACCGAAGGGGCCTGAGCGAGGGTCATCGGTGTGGAGACGATCAGCATGGCCACGGCGGCCAGCACCAGCCATTTCATCCAGCGCAGAATCATCGCGTCCTCATATTTGCTTGTCGTCCCATGCGGCGGCGGCGCGGTACGGGCGAGACGCCCGTTCGCACGGTTCCGATCCGCCGTCATGGGCGCGCAATTGTCCGTCCGGGCGCTCCATGCCCGGGGCTTCTGAATGTTATATCGGCCGGAAACTGGATTACTTTACCTTTCCGCGGCCCTGTTTGGCAATCGGGGTGCCCAAGCCGCCCGTCCCGGCGGCGGCTAATCCGCTCTTCGCCCCCTCTCCCCGCAGTTGGTTGAACGGTGCGGGGTTCTATGAAAGAATTGCATGTACCGGCGAAGGGGAGTTTTTCGGGGGGACACAGCCGGGGGGACATGGTCTGAAGGATATATTCCGGGGACATTCCTTGCAGCGTTTCGCGAAATGGCTCACCTCCCGGCTGACCGGGGAGGGGGAAAGCATCAGGGACCCCAACCTGCGCAACCGGATCGGCGCGCTGGAAGGCTGGGTCAGCGCGGTGCTGAACCTGATTCTGGCGGGGATCAAGCTGGCGCTCGGCGTCATGCTCCAGTCCGCCGGGCTGATCTCCGACGCCGTCCACTCCCTGGGGGACATGGCCACCTCCCTGGTGGTGATCATCAGTTTCCGCGCCGCCCGCAAGCCGCCGGATGCGGAGCATCCCTTCGGCCACGCCAAGGCCGAGAACGTGGCGACCCTGATCATCGCCGTGCTGCTGGTGGTGGCCGGGCTCGAAATCGGACAGGAGACCGTCCGGGGCATGGTGGCCGGGGCAGCCGCCCGGAGCGCCCCACCTCTCACCTGGGGCCTGCTGTTGGTGCTGCTGGCGTTGTTGGTGGCCAAGGAGCTGCTGGCGGGTTTTTCCAACGCTCTGGGCAGGATCATAGATTCCACCGCCCTCAAGGCGGACGCCTGGCACCACCGCAGCGATGCCCTGACCACCGGCGTGGTCATTCTCGGCTTGGCGGGAAGGAACTTCGGCCTGCCCTGGCTGGATGGCGCGGCGGGGGTCGCGGTGGCCCTGTTCATCGTGGTCACCGGCGTGCTGATGGCCTACCGTGCCATTTCCCCCCTGCTCGGCGAAACCGCGCTCCCGGAGGATCTGGCCTGGATGCGGGAGACGGCCGGCAGGATGGAGGGCATCGAGAACGTCCACGACATCCGGGTACAGCGCTACGGCGGCTTTTATTTTTCCAGCTTCCACATCGAGCTTTCCGACCAGATCAACGTGCACAAGATGCACGAAATTACGGTGCAACTGGAAACACGCATTCTGCGGCGATTTCCCGGGGAATGCGTGGTGCACGTGGACCCCATTGACTTCGAGCATCCCCTGTTCAACCGCGTGGCGGACGTGCTGCGGGACGCGGTGGTGTCCCATCCGGACCTGGTGGAATTTCACGACCTCTCCCTGTGGAGCGCCGGCAACGGCGAGGAGGGCGACGTGGAAATTTCCGTCGGGCCGGGCGCCCCGGGCGACTCCCACGAGGCTCTGTCCCTTTACGTGCGGCAGCGTATTGACCGGCATTTTCCCGAACTCCAGTTCAACGTGCGCCTGCGCGTGGATTTTACCGCCGCTCCGCTGAACCCTTAATATGAGGGCTGATATAAGGGCATTGGCGGGCGCCCCCGGCGGATTATCGGGCCGCGCTCATTTTGCGAGTTGACCGCGCCCGGCGGGCCGGGCTAAGAAGGTCTCCATGGCCGACGGCCGTTTCCCAACTCCCTGCCCACACGCCGGAGCGGAGGCGCAAGGATGCGCAAACAGGATTTCCCCAACCCACCCCAATGGGCTTTTCACCCGAACTCCGGCTCTGAGGCGGCGCACGCCCTGGCGGAGCAGTTGGGCCTGCATCCCCTGATGGCCGCCCTGCTGGCCCGCAGGGGGTTGGACGGCGCGGAGGCCGTGGAGCGCTTCCTCAGGCCCAGCCTCGAGCATCCCCACGACCCATTCCTGCTGAAGGGCATGGACGAGGCCGTTACCCGCATTGCCGGGGCCCTGGCTGACGGGGAAAAGATCGTCATTTCCGGCGACTATGACGTGGACGGCATCACCTCCAGCGCCGTGCTGGCCCATTTTCTGGAGGCGGCGGGCTGCGAGAGTCTGGACATCTTCATCCCCAACCGCTTCGACCACGGCTACGGCCTTACCGCCCGCTCGGTGGACGAGTTGCTGAAGCGGCAGGCGCGCCTGGTGATCACCGTGGACAACGGCATCACCGCCTTGCGGGAAGTGGAGAGCCTTCACGAAGCAGGCATAGACACCATCATCACCGACCATCATCTGCCCCGCGCCGAGGGCCTGCCCGGCGGGATCGTGGTCAATCCGCGCCAGCCCGGCTGCGCCTACCCGTTCAAAGGCATCTCCGGCTGCGGCGTGGCCTTCAAGCTCATCACCGCCCTGCGCAAGCTGCTGCGCGAGGAAGGCTGGTGGAACGACGGCCGGCCCGAGCCCAATTTGAGGGAATATCTGGATCTGGTGGCCATCGGCACGGTGGCGGACGTGGTGCCGCTGCTGGATGAAAACCGCGTGTTCGTCCGCCATGGGCTGGAGGTGTTGAATCAGGGCGTCAACCGGCCGGGGGTGGCGGCCCTGCTGGCGGTGTGCCGGGTCAAACGCGAGATCACCGCGCGCACCATCGCCTTTCAGCTCGCCCCGCGCATCAACGCGGCAGGCCGCATGGCGGAAGGCTCCCTGGCCGTGGAGCTTCTGCTGGCCCGCGAGCCCGCGCGGGCGGAGGAGCTGGCCCTGCGCCTGGACGAGGAAAACCGCAACCGCCGCGACAGGGAGGGAGAGATGCTGAGCGATGCGGTGGAAAGGGTGTCCGCGCAGGACGGGCCCGCGCAGGGCGGGATCGTGGTGGCTTCCCCGCAGTTTCATGAGGGCATCATCGGCATCATCGCTTCCCGGCTCACCGAGCGCTTTCATCTTCCGGCGGTGGTGCTGGCGGAAAACGGAGATTTCTACAAAGGCTCGGCCCGCTCCGTCCCCGGAATCAACGTCAGCGAGGCCATCACGGCCTGCGCCGATTTGCTGGAGGAATACGGGGGCCATGCGGGGGCGGCCGGCTGCAAGCTGCCCAAGAAAAACCTGGAGGCGTTCCGGGAGACGTTCTCTGCCGCCTGCGCCGGGCAGGCTGCCGCGGCCCCTCCGCCGGCGGATTACCTGGACGGGGTGCTCACGCCGGATCAGATCAGCGGCGATCTGGTGGAGCAGCTGTCGCTGCTGGCGCCCTTCGGCATGGAAAACGAGGAGCCGACCTTTCTGCTGGAAGGCGCGCATCTGGAAGAACCCGCCCAGGTGCTGGCCGGGCGGCACCTGAAATGGCGGCTCCCCAACGGGGTGGAAATGGTGGCCTGGAACGCTTCGGACAAGATCGAGGACGCCCGCCAACTGCGCTTCCGCGTCAAGCTGGGCTTTAACGAATACCGCGGCATGCGCAAGGTGCAGCTGACCGTGGAGGACGTGCGGCGCGGCGGGGAAGCGCCAATGGAAAGATAGCGGCGCCCTGCGCGGACTTCGAGACGCACGCTTCGCGCGCTCCTCAGCAACGCGGATTCCTTAGTTGGTCAGGGACTTGGAAAAGCCGCATCCCTGAGGAG
>CBDUSX010000146.1:0-6998 GCA_965369935.1 uncultured bacterium | reverse complement strand
GGCACCGCCTGTGTGCCGCAAACGGCCCTTAAGGCGCATCCCCGAACCGGAATCCTCCATGAGCCTGCGCGCAATCCCGCTGTTGCTGCTGTCCTTTGCGGTTTTCAGCGCTCCATTCCCGGCCGCGGCCCAGCTTCGGGTGTCCGCGAAGCGGCAAATCGCCACCTGGAAATACGAGTGGACAAAAACGGATTTCTCCAAATACTCGGTGGACCTGTCCGAGATCCTCTCCGGCGGCCCGCCGCGGGACGGCATTCCCCCCATTGACCATCCCAAATTCACCACCCCCGCCGAAGCGGCGAAGTGGCTGGAAGCCGAAGAGCCGGTGATGGTGTTCCGGCACCGCAAGGAGGTGAAGGCCTATCCCCTGCAGATTCTGATCTGGCATGAAATCGTCAACGACACGGTGGGCGGCAAGCCGGTGGTGGTCACCTTCTGCCCGCTGTGCAACAGCATCCTGGTGTTCGACCGCAAGGTGGGCGGGCGGGTGCTGGATTTCGGCACCACGGGCAAGCTGCGCAACAGCGACCTGGTGATGTGGGACCGGCAGACCGAATCCTGGTGGCAGCAACTGACGGGGGAGGGCATCGTGGGGGTGCACACGGGCACCAGACTGACCTTCCTGCCTTCCGCCCTGGTCTCCTTTTCCACCTTCCGGGAGAACTTTCCCAACGGGAAGGTGCTGTCGCGGGAAACGGGAATTTACCGGGATTACGGCAGAAATCCCTACTCGGGCTACGACAAACCAGGCAACCGGCCGTTTCTCATGCGCGGTCCCCTGGACCGCCGCCTGCCAGCCATGGAGCGGGTGGCCGCCGTGGAATTCGGCGGCAAGGCGAAAGCCTATCCCTTCGGAAAACTGAGGCAGGTGGGCGTGGTCAACGACGAGCTGGGGGGCGAGGTCTACGTGGTCATCTTCCGCGCCGGCACGCGCTCGGCCCTGGACGGCTCCCTCATCTCCGACTCCAGGGACGTGGGCACGGCGGTGGTCTACTCCCGCATGCTGGACGGAAAGCGCCTCACGTTCGAGCGCAAGGGGAAAAAGGTGGTGGACCGGGAAACCGGCTCGCACTGGAACATTATGGGACGGGCGGTGGCGGGCCCCCTGCGGGACAAGCAGCTGCGGACGCTGGTGCATGCCCAGCACTTCGCCTTCGCCTGGCTGGCCTTCCGTCCCAAGACGAAAATCTGGCAGCCCCGCTGACCCCCGCGCAAGGCGGCTGCGGCCGGGCGGCTAGAGCTGGATGATGCGCGGGGCCTTGAGCCTGGCCTCGGCCTTCAACTGATCCACCAGCCGCTGGGCGTCGGCGCGGTTAACCCTGCCCACCCGCACCCGGTACCAGGTCTGGCGCCCGGCGCCCTGGAACTGGTTCATGTAGGCGTCGAAGCCCTGCCGTTTCAGCCTCAGCATCAACTGGCGGGCGTTCTTGCGGTGGCGCGAGGAAAACACCTGCACGGTAAACTGCGCACCTTGTGGCGGGGCCGGGCTCCGCACCGCCGGCCGGGCGGGCGGCTCGGCAGGGGCGTTGGAGGCGGCCTGCTGCACGGGCCGCTTGACCGGCAATTCCTCCAGCTTCAGTTCCCGCCCCCGTTCCAGCAGGGCCTTGGTCTGGTCCGTGATCCGGCCTTCGTCGGCTTTCAGGCCCTCGATGGACTTTTCGGGGGCCTGCACACCCTGGTTGAACGCCAGGGATTCCGCGGGCGGAACGGCTTCCTTTTCGTCCGCCGGCGGCGCGGACACGGTGGCCACGGACACCGCGCCTTCGGGCACCCGCATTCCCATCCCGGTCACGACACCGAGGGAAAAGACGACCACGCCGGTGAGTCCCAGCAGACTCACCAGGAGCAGAATCGTCCTGCCTTCCATTTCGAGCCGGTAGGCCTTGCCGGCCCTGGGCGCAATGAGGGGAGATCGCTTGATCGAGGTCGCCATGGGCTCACCTCCTTGTGATTGAAATTCGGCGGCTGCACCACCAGAACGGGTGCGAACGCGCGCGAGACGCCATAATTCGCCAGCCCGTGTTGGTGGTGGGGGCGAATTACGGCGGGGCCCACTCCATGTGCGCGGGAAGGGACATGCTTCGCCCTTTCTGTATCAATACCGCCCGCCTGGCCGCATCTTTCAACAGCATACCGCGAATTCCGCGGCGTTTTCCAGTCCGGCAATTCGCAGGGGCGGCGAGGGGGCGGAGACAGGCGGCCCACGGCAAGAAAGGGTGGCATGGACAAGCTTTGCTTGTCCGTGCATGCCGCGCTTCTTCCCACACACGGACAAATGAATTTGTCCATGCCACCCTTGGAATTTACGGCGGGGTAGGCGTCCCACCTGTTGGGGAATGACCCCCAAAGGAGCGTGGAGTGGGGTGGGCGTCCCGCCCGCCTTATGTGGGACAGGAAACATTGGCCGGACACAGCCGAGTACCCATGGATGGGATTCCATTCGAAAGACTGACTTTGTAGCAGAGATTTGGCGGGCGAGACGCCCGCCCCACTATCAATTATTCGGCAGGCGGTGGAAACGCGAGTCTCGCAGCGTTTCTCCCCCGCGCCACTATCAAGATTAGCGTTGGGCGGGAGGAAAAGGGCTTGCAAACTGTGAATTTGGTACAGGAATTGATAGACTCTATGGCAACCGGATTGTGGGGAAATAATGGCCTGTCACGGGCAAATTTCCCCCGCCGCTGAAAAAAGTACGTACGAGGAGTGGTCCATGACCGAGGACATCGCACCGGCCGAACCGGAACAACCCGAGGATTTGGAAGAAGCCGCGGAATCGGAGGAAAATGACGACGAACTCTACTCCATCGTCACTCCGGGCATGGCCACATCCACAGGCCCGGCCGGCGCGGCCAGGGGCGAGGGAGACGTCAGCGCCCACCACGAGATTGACTTCATGCACGACGTCCCGTTGCGGCTGAGCGTGGAAATCGGACACACCCATATTACCGTGCGCGAAATCCTTGCGCTGAGCGTGGGCAAGGTGGTGGAATTCACCAAGGTGGTGGGCGAGCCGATGGACATCACCATCAGCGGCCGGCTGATGGCGCGCGGAGAAATCGTGGTGGTCAACGAACGCTACGGGGTGCGCATCAGTGAGGTCACGCGGCCCGACGAAACCGAAACCGCCGCCAAGGAAACCGACGGCATCATCTGAGCCGGCATATTTGACCGGCGGGCGGCGCAAAAGCCGCTGTTCCCTCCCCCGAATTTGAATGCTCCCCGGCCGAGACGGCCTCCGCGGAAGAAAGCCCGCGCCAGGCGGCCCGGAGCCAGGGGAAACAAATCCCTCGCCCCTCACCGCTCAGCCGAACATGTTGTCCAGCAGGTTGTCCACGCTGCCCTGGTCCAACTTTTTCCAATCGTCGAATTGCAGCGAACCCCCGAATTTCTCCGCGAGTTCGGTATCCAGCCGGTCCGCCACTTCCTGCATGGCGAAAATATGCCGTTGCAATGATTCCTGGCTGATGACCTCCAGCTCCATGGTGTATTTCAGCACGATGTAGGTCTTGCCTGCCTTCTCCATCAAGCCCAGGCATTCCCGCCGCTGAAGGACGTTGTAGTGGAGCAGATGCTTGTACAGGACTTCCGTCGGCGCGACCTCCGACACCAGCACCGAGTAAATGCTCAGGTTGTCCAGCGCCGGGTTGATCTTGATCGCCAACTGGGCCGAGCCCCGCCGCCAGACCATCAGGTCCCCCCTGACGTGGCGCGGCTCCACCACATGGGTTCCCTGCAGGTAATTCCAGATTTTCTCGTACAATAGCGCCGCCTGCTCCGGATCGGCAGGGGCGCCTTCCGCCGGAAGTGTAATCTCGGACATGAATCCTCTCTCTCAGCCGGAACGGGGAATTCTTCCCGGGCCGGGTCTGAATTGTGAAGTCAAGTTAAAGTTGCCTATCACCTACTCTGCTTGTACGCAAAATATAGCAAATTTGTTCCGAAATGAAAAGATATTTTTTCTGACGGATTTTAAAACGCCTGTTTTTACCTACCCCGCGGTTTTTGACAAAAGGCGCCGGGGGGTTTACCAGAATGCATGAACCGCGGCGGAGAGCGGCCGAGGCCCGCCGGTTTTTGCCTTGCGCCACGGACGCGGCCGTCCACTCAAGCGGGAGAGAGCTATGGAATTCGGGGTAAATGTGATCAACCGCGGGGAGATGGCCACCCCGGAAAACATGGTTCGTTTTGCGCAACGGGCGGAGGCACTGGGCTTCGACTCGCTCACCATCAGCGACCACATCGTCATTCCCAGGGCCATGCCCGACAACTACCCCTACCACCCCGAAGGGCTGTTTGCCTGGGAGGCGGCGCGGGACTATTTCGAACCCCTGGCCACCCTGGCCTTCCTGGCGGGAAAGACCGGGCGCCTCCGGCTGGGCACCAGCGTGCTCATTCTCTCCTACCGCAACCCGGTCACGACGGCCAAGATGCTGGCATCCCTGGACGTGCTGTCCGGCGGACGCATCTTCCTGGGCGTCGGCACCGGGTGGTGGGAAGACGAGTACAAGGCGCTGGGCATACCGGGCCACTTCGCTGAGCGCGGGGCCCGCACCGACGAATACCTGCGCATCTACAAGATCCTGTGGACGGAGGAAAATCCGGAATTCAAGGGAAACTTCCACAGCTTCGGCGACCTGGAGTTTTCCCCCAGACCCCTCCAGCCGGGCGGCATTCCCATCTGGATAGGGGGCCACACCGGGCGCGCCCTGCGGCGCACGGTAGAATTCGGAGACGCCTGGCATCCCATCGGGCTCAGACCGCCGGCCAACCTGGACCCGGCGGAGCTCGGGCAAAAGGTGGAGTTGCTGCACGCCATGGCCGAAAAGGCGGGGCGGGACCCGGCTTCCATCGGCATCGCCTTCCGCGCGCCGGTGGCCGTCACGGATCAGGAAAGCAGGCCCCTGATCGGCAGCGCGGCGCAGGTCATTGACGACATTCACAGCTACGCGGCGCGCGGGGTGACCCATCTCACCTGCGACATGGTGCAGGACTCCGTGGATAAGAACCTGGAGCAAATGGAGCGCATCAAGGAGGAGGTGCTGAGCCAGATCGGCTGAAGGCGGGGCAGGCGAAAGGATCCGCGGGTTCAGTTGCGGTCCAGATGGGCCGACGCGACGGCTCCTCTGTTCAGGCCCAGTTCCACGAACAGCGAGTTCCACAGATAGGCGATGCGGGGATTGAACTTCAGGTCTTCCGGATCAAATTCCCCGGCGAAACCCCTGACCAGCGCCGGGTCGCGCCGCTTGGCGGCCCACAGGAAAAAAGGCGCCTTGGCGCGGCCGGCCCGCTTGTAGGCCTGGTAGACCCGCACATACCCGGTCACCAGATGGCGGCGGTCCGTGGCGGTGGGCTGCCCGGCGCTGCCTTCCAGATACGGCACGAGAATCTGCGTGCCGGGAATCAGCACGTCGGGGTCCGGAATGCGATGCTGGTTGACCAGATAGATGTAGGGCCAAAGGCTGTTGTCCCGGTACCAGGCTTCCGCAATGGTCCACAGGGTGTCGCTCTCCCGCACCAGGTGCATTTCCCCGGCGAGTTTCGGCACGGGCGCCCGGGACGCCTTGGGAACGCGTCCCGCGGCGGTGGCTTGCTCCTCTTTTTCTTCGGCGTCATCCGGTATCAGGGCGTCGGGCACGACGGCTGCCACCACGCTCTTCACCGCTTCGCAGCCCGCGGCCGCAAACAGCGCCCCTGCCACCGCCAGCAGCAGGGTCAGGCGGGCCGCCCGCGCAACCACGTCCGGCACAAGCACGCCGGCTGATCCGGTCTTCCGCCGGTATTTCAGCTCCACTCCCGCCTCCACATCAGGATTCGTCTTTGTTCGGAAGGGGCTGTTATATCAGCGATTTGAAGGAAATGCAACCGCGGCCCGGCCCCGGCTTTGGATTATGGATAATTCCGCCGCGCCGCCGGGGCGCTGAGTTACCGCTCAATGCCACCCCTCATCCCAGGCCGGCCAGCCATTCCGCCACGGCCTTGCCGATGGCTTCGGGCTGGTCCTCTTGCACGAAGTGGACGCCCTTGCCCATCTCCTTCACGGTCAGGGTGGGAAACTGCTGCCGGCACCAGTCCACCTCGGCGGGTCCGAGGATGGCGCCGGGGCTGAAGGTCAGCAGCAGCATGGGAATTCCCGCGGAGGCCAGGGCCGCGTCATAGGCCTCTATGGCGGCCACCACGTCGGCGGGCTCACCGTCGAAGGGAATTTCGTTGGGAAAGACGTACACCGGCTTGCGGGCGCTCTCCTCCAAAAAGGGGCCGCGGTAGACGTTCATCTCCTCATCCGTCAGCTTGCGCATGATGGCGCCGGGCAATACCATTTCCACGAAGAAGTTCTCTCCCACGATCTTTCCCCAGCCCGCATCGCTGCGGAACATCTTGAACATCTCCTGGAATTGCTTGGAGAGGTCGGCCATTTTCATGGGCTTGATCACGCATTCCATCCCGGCGATGGCGCGCACGTTGTCCTGGTGCCGGGCGGCATAATTGAGTCCCACGTATCCGCCCCAGTCGTGCAGCACAAACCTCAGATTGGTCAGGCCCAGGGCTTCGATGAACCCATCGAAGTAGGCGGCGTGGTCGGTCATGCGGTAGGAAATGTCCGGCTTGTCCGACTTGCCCATGCCGATCAGGTCAAGGGCGATGCAGCGCCCCGAGCCGGACAGATGGGGGATCACGTTGCGCCACAGGTAGGAGGAGGTGGGGTTGCCGTGCACCAGCACGATAGGGTCCCCCTCTCCCTGCTCCACGTAATGCATGCGGCTCCCCTTGACCTCGATGAATTTGGACTCGTAGGGGAATTCGGCGGAAATCTGTTCGTCCATGGGCTGCCTCCGTTTGATTGCCGGGTGGTGAGGGTTGGCATGATGCGGCACGGCGCGGGGCCCTCCCCCGCCGCTATGCCCCGCATTGACGTATTGATGGCGCCTGTATCTTCCGACAGCACGCGGCAGGATTGCAAGGGTCCGGCGGGGCGGACCTCTGTGCCCGCCCTGTTCCGC
>CBDUSX010000145.1:0-7015 GCA_965369935.1 uncultured bacterium | reverse complement strand
ATCATCTCGACGAATTCCTCGATCAGCCCCGGCACCTTTTTGTAGTCGTTCATGGACACCTCGTACTGCCGTATGCGCTCGGGCTCCAGCTGCAGGCGGCCGATGGTCTCCTGCACCTTGCCCAGCCGCAGGTTGGCCAGCTCGGAGCCTTTCATGAAATGGCACTGGTAGTCCTCGCCGTACTTGCAGCCCATGAACATCACGCCGTCGAAGCCCGCCGAGAGTGCATCGGACACCCAGACCAGGTTGGTTCCGCCCAGGCAGCGCAGGGGGATGATGCGCACGTAGGGATTGTAGCGGATGCGCTCCATGGCCATCATGTCGAACACGGGCACCGTGTCGTTCTCGCAGGCGAAGATCAGGATGCGCGGCTTGTCTTCGAACTCGTCGGGGATTTCGATGTTCTTGATCATCTCCCCCACCGTTTCCACGCTGTAGTCCTTGAAGGATATGATGCGCACCGGGCAGGCCCCCATGCACACGCCGCAGCCCCGGCAGCGGGCCTCGTTCAGGCGCGGCGTACCCCGCTCGTCTTCCTCCAGCGCGCCGAAGGGGCATTCCTCGGTGCAGCGCTTGCACTGGGTGCACTGATCCAGCCGGAAGTGGGGGTAGGTCTCGTCTCCCACCCGCGGATGCAGGGTCTGGCCCCGGGCGGTCAGCTCGACGGTCTGGATGGCCTTCAGGGCCGCGCCGGCGGCGTCCTTGCGCGAGAAGTTCATGTCCATCGGCTGGTGCACCGCCCCGGCGGTGAAGATGCCCGAGCGCTGGGTCTCGTAGGGGAAGCAGATGAAGTGGGAGTCCGGAAAACCGTACTGCTGGTCCGGCAGGCCGGGCCCCTGGCGGTATTGCAGGTTGAGCACCGGATCGTCCTGGGTGGAAGGGACGACGCCGATGGCCAGCACCACCAGGTCCACTTCGAAGGCCACCTTTGCGCCCAGCAGGGTATTGTCCACGTCCACGGTGACGGTCTTGTCCGGGTTCTCCTTCACTCCGGCCACGTCCCCCTTGGTGAGGAAGATGCCCGGGTCGTTCTGTTGCGCGCGGTAGAAGTTCTCGTACTGCCCGGGGGTGATCATGTCCCGGTAGATAATGTAGGCGCGGGCCTGGGGATCGGCGGCGCGCACGTAGGCCGCCTGCTTCAGGCTGACCGTGCAGCAAAACGAGGAGCAGTAGGGGAGGTGGTTGGGGTCGCGGGAGCCGGCGCACTGGATGAAGGCCACGCTGCGGGCGGGCTGGCCGTCCTTGCGCGCGATGGCGCCCTTGGCTGCCAACTCCTCGAATTCGACGCTGGTGATCACGTTGTCACAGGCGATGCCCAGGTGGGTGAGCTTGGACGCGTCGTAGGGCTTGCCGCCGGTGGCCAGCACGATGGCCCCGGCCTTCAGCTCCACCCCGGCGCCGTCCAGCCTGACGGTGAAATCGCCCGGCTGGCCCGAGATGGAGGCGATGCGGGTGGACTTGTGCAAGGTGATCCCCGCATGCGCTTCCACCTGCCCGGCCAGCTCGTCCACGTTCACGGGCTGCGCCGCCTCGTAAGGCGAGGCGGAGGGAATTTGCAAATGCAGTTTGCGGGCGAAGCCCCCCAGCTCCGCTTGCTTTTCCACCAGGTGCACCGCATAGCCGGCGCGGGCGGATTCCAGGGCCGAGGTCATGCCGGTCACGCCGCCGCCCACCACCAACAGCGTCCTGCAGGTGTCCTGCCGGAAGGGCTCCGCGGGCTCCTGCTTTTGCACCGACGCGGCGTACATGCGCAGGTAATCCTCGGCCAGCATCTGGGTGTCCTCTTCCCCGTGCGGCTGGGTCCAGGAGACATACTCGCGCAGCGGGGCGCGGGCCACGACCACCCCCTTGCCGAAATCGAATTTGTCCTTGTGGTAGCGGGGCGAGCAGGCGCCGATCACCACCCGTTGCAGCCCCTGATCCCGCACGTCGCCGGCGAGCATGCGCACGCCTTCCTCGCTGCACAGGAAGGGATGGGTCTTGCAGACGGGCACCTTGTACTCGGCGGTGGCGACGTTCTGCAACGCCTCCACGTTGACCGCCTCCCCGATGTCGCAGCCGGAGCAGATGTAGACGCCTGTGTTCTCCGTCATCGCCTCAGCACCCCCGGGCAGGTTGGATCGCCTTCAAGGCCGTGCCGGTGGCGTCCTGGATGGAAGAGTTCACGTCCATCGGCATCTGGGCCACGCCCGCGGCGTAGATGCCCGGCTGCTGCAACTGCTCGGCGGCAAAGCCGTCGGCATCCAGCCGCACGATCTCTCCGGCCAGGCCCTCGGTAGTTAGGTTGGGCTCCATGCCCGTGGCCAGCACCACCAGGTCCACCTCCACCCGGATTTTCCCCCCTTGCAGGATGTCCTCGGCCTCCACCCGTAATTTTCCGCCCTCCCCGGCGGTGACTTTGGCCACCTTGCCCTTCACGAATACGATGTTGGGGTCTTGCCGGGTGCGGGAATAAAAGCCCTCGAACTTTCCGGGGGTGCGGATGTCGATGTAGAAAATATAGACCTTGGAGTCCGGGTTGGCGGCGCGCACGTAATTGGCGTGCTTCAGGGAGGCCAGGCAGCAGATGGACGAGCAGTAGGGCAGGTGATCCTGATCCCGGGAGCCCGCGCACTGGACGAAAGCCACGCTGTTCACCGGCCCTCCGTCGGACGGCCGTCTGATTTCCCCGCCGGTGGGGCCGTCCACGGCGGCCAGCCGCTCCATCATCACGTTGGTGATCACGTCCGCGTGGGCCGCGTAGCCCAAATTGTCCAGCTTGTTGGCGTCGTAGGGCTTCCAGCCCGTCGCCATCACGATGGAGGCCACTTCCGCCTCGAGTTCCAGCGGCGCCATGGCCAGGTCAATCGCGCCGTAGGGACACGCATCCATGCACAGGGCGCAGCCGGGGGGGCAGTGGGGCCGCTCCACCACATAGCGGGGCGGGTAGGCCATCCGGTGGGGCAGGTGGATCGCCTTCGTGTTGCCCATGCCGTAGTCGTGGGCGCTGGCCACTTCCACCGGGCACACCGCGGTGCAGATGTCGCACATCACGCATTTTTCATTGACGTAGGCGGGGGCGGTCTTGAGCTTCACCCGGAAGCTGCCCGCCTGGCCCGAGAGCGAAGCCAGCTCGGTGTTGGTGAGCACCCGGATGTTCCGGTTGCGCCGCAGCCGCTGGTAGTTGATCTCCAGCCCGCAGGTGGGGGGGCAGAGCTTGGGGAAGTACTGGTGGAAGCCGGCCACCCGCCCGCCGAGGGAAGGGGCTTTCTCGATCAGGATCACCTCGTGGCCGGTCTCGGCGGCTTCCAGCGCCACGGTCATCCCGGTGATGCCGCCGCCCACCACGAGAATTGCGGCTTTCAATTCAGCCATGCATCCGTCCATCTGCGATTCAGCCGCGGTGAAAAATCCATCGGCCCCGCCGGCGGGGAGTTGACATCCGGCTATCTTCTCCGCCCGCGCCGCCCGCGCCCCGGGACCGGATAAGCCATGGCGGGTGGGTGCATGCCGTCCGGGGAGCGCGCATCAGGGGCCGGGGCCGCGGCGCCTCAAGTCACCAGCTGATGGTAGGTCTTTTTGAACAATGTCCAGGTCTTGGCTTGCTTGTCGTAAGTGGAATTGACGAAGCACTTCCAGTCATCGTCGTTGATGGCCAGATAATCGCCCCGGTAGTAATAGCCGGGATAGCGGGTTTCCTCGCGGAAATGGATGTGCCTGGCGTGCGCCTCTCCGGCCAGGATGCGGTGATAGTTTTCCCAGGCCCGCAGCAGTTCGTGCAGGTTTTCCGCGGCCATGTGATGGGAGTCCTCCTTGATCATATCCAGGTAGCGGAAACCCTCTTCCAGCATGGTGCCGCTGGTCATGTACCAGGTGCTCACCCCGCCCACGTACTCGTCCATGCATTTCTGCAGCCGCTGCTGAAGGCTCTTGGGCCGGATGTAGTGGGGGTTGATGCTGGGATCGGTGGTGTAGCCGGAATACTTGCCCCAGGTTTCCATGGGCAGGTAGATTTCCTTGGCCAGCTCCTCCTCGTTCTCGGCGAACCGGGGCGTCTCGTCCTTGTGGTCCAGGATGAAAGCCACCATGTTCTTGCCGGCGATGCGCCCCTCGGCATGGGAGCCGGAGGAGAACTTGTGGCCCGAGGCGCCCACGCCGTCGCCGGAGGTGAACAGGCCGGCGACGGTGGTCATCCGGTTGTAGCCCCAACTGTACTCGCTGGGGCCGAAATCCTCCGGGCCACTGACCCAGATGCCCGCGCAGCCGGCGTGGGAGCCCAGCAGGTAGGGCTCCGAGGGCATCAGTTCGGAGGGCACCTTTTCCGGCTCCACGTTGTTGGCCGCCCACACGCCGGCCTGAGCGACGGTCATGTCCAGGAAATCCTCCCACGCCTCCGCTTCCAGGTGCTTGATTTCCTTCGGCGTCATGGTTTCGGCCAGCTTCTGCATGGCCACGTCGGTGTGGATTTTGATGGGGCCCTTGCCGGCCTTCATGTCCTGGATCATCAGGTGGTTGCGCATGCAGGTGCCCATGGAGTCCACGTACTTGCCGTAGAGCTTGCGCGCTTCATCGGCGTTCTTTACCGTGTAGTCCTCTCCCAGCGCATTGGTGGCCTTGGCCTTGAACAGCAGGAACCACGCGCCCACCGGCCCGTAGCCGTCCTTGAAGCGGGCAGGCACGAACCGGTTTTCCATCATGGTCAGTTCCGCGCCCGACTCCGCCGCCATGGCGTAGGTGGAGCCGGAATTCCAGACCGGAAACCAGGCCCGGCCCTGGCCTTCGCCGGTGGAGCGGGTCTTGAAGATGTTCACGCAGCCCCCGGCCGCCAGCAGGGCCGTCTTGCACTTGAATATGTAGAGCTTCTGCTCGCGCACGCTGAAGCCCACCGCCCCCGCGATGCGCTTGGGGTCGTTGGCGTCGTTGAGCAGCTTGACGATGAATATGCGCTCGAAGTGGTTCTGCTCCACCCCGGTGGCCTTGCGGTTGTTCTCCAGGGCCAGCTTGGCGGCCTCGGAAACCACCACCTTGTAGGATTCGCCGTTGATCATGATCTGCCAGCGGCCGGAGCGCACCGGCTTGCCGCCGTCTTTCAGCAGAGGGGCTTCGCGCGCGCCCCTGGCGCCATCCATGGGCTTTCCGTCCTCGCCCGTCTTCCAGATGGGCAGGCCCCATTCCTCGAACTTGTGCACCGAATCGTCCACGTGCCGCCCCAGGTCGTACACCAGGTCTTCCCGGATGATGCCCATCAGGTCGTTGCGCACGTAGCGCACGTACTCTTCCGGCGTGTTTTCGCCCAGGTAGGTGTTGATGGCCGAAAGGCCCATCGCCACGGCTCCGCTGCGGTCGGTGGCGGCCTTGTCCACCATGGTGATGCGCAGGCCCTGGGGGGTGGCCCAGCGGTCCGCCTCGAAGGCCGCGCCGCAGGCGGACATGCCCCCGCCGATCAACAGCAGGTCGGTCTCGTGAACGATGATTTCGGGCTTTTCACAGAATTCGAAGTTGTTGACTTTGGGGTCCATGCGGGCTCCCTTTCCCTGGGCTTGTGGCTTGCTCTAGGTGGTTCTCACTGTGCCGCAACCGCCTCGCCGGGAACCGGCAGTTCGTCCCCTCTGGCTTGGTGGGAATATAGGCCGGGCTTTTTAATGTTGGCGATGTCCGCCTGCAGCCCGTCGGAGTAGATGTCCACCGAGCCGGCCGCGGTGGTGCGGATGGGAAACTTGAAGCGCTTGACGTTGCCGTTGCGGAAGTTGATCGTCCACATGATGGAATCGGTGCCCATCATGGGAATGACCGAGCCGCCCAGGGGGGCGAAGTCCGCGTAGCAGCGGATTTCGATGGCCTGCTGGGGGCAAATCTTCACGCAACTGTAGCATTCCCAGCACTGCTCGGGCTCCTGGTTGATGGCCTTTTTTTGCGCCGGGTCCAGCGCCATCAGGTCGTGCGGGCAGATGTACATGCACGCCGTCCGCTCCTGGCCCAAACAGCCGTCGCATTTCTCCGCAATCACAAAGCTTGGCATTTTCCTGCTCCTGCAAGTTCTGTTCGACAGGCAGCCTCCCCGGCGGGGCGCCTTCCGGTTTGGGCGATAAAGCGGATTCTGCGGCCGCGCGGCGAAATCCCGCCGCGGCTCCTGCATTGCATCGCGGGGCTGGGGTTTTTTCCCCGTCCCTCGCGCGACCGATTACCCTCGCGGAGTACGGGATTTTCTACTGCGATCCAAACGCAAACTCAGTGACATTATCACGTAAACCGCGCAAACACTTCCCCCGCGAAACTTCCTTCCTCCGCTTCCCGCCGCACGTCAGCGCCTGTATGGATCGGGCCTGTACCGGTTCAGGAGCATGGTCCGTCCGCCGGCCGGGCATCTTCCCCGCTTTGCGGCGGGTTGCCGCGCCCCGGCCCAGGGTGTATCTTTGGCTTTCCGATGCCGCGAGTCCCCGTGCCTGCCGGGCTCTATGTGCCTGCCGGAGCAAAGCGCCCGGCTCCAGAGGCCTCTGGAGCCCTTAGAGTGGACCGGTGTCGGAGGGTACAGGCGGACAGGCGGCAACGCAACCCCATACCGGAATCCACATGACCGACTCGGTGCTCGACAGAGCCAAGATAGCTTTCGTGAAGGGAAAGTTCGCGGAGGCCGTCGAGGCTTTCGGCGAACTGATCGCGCGGAATCCCGAAGACGCGGTGGCCTGGCACAGCCGCGGCATCGCCCGCATCAGGATGGGCGATTTCCAGGGCGCGGTGGAGGATTTCACGTCCTGTATCCGCCTTAACGAAAGCAACGAGAAGGTCTATTGCAGCCGCGGAGCGGCCTACCTGGCCATGAACCGGCACGAGGAGGCCCTGGAGGATTTCAACCGGGCGCTCAACCTGAGCCAGTTCTATCCCAATGCCTACTTCGGCAGGGCCGAGGTCTTTACCCGCATGGGAGAGGAGGACCAGGCCAAGCAGGACCTGGCCGTGGGCAACCGCATTCAGCAACAGTTGGGGCAGTCCCACTTCGAATCCCAGGGGATCATGTTCCAGGACCCCTCCGTCTAGC
>CBDUSX010000144.1:0-7018 GCA_965369935.1 uncultured bacterium | reverse complement strand
GTATGGAGAAAATCCTCGCCCTCAGCGGCAGACTGATTGCCCTCGGCGGTAAACTGAACGGAAAGGCCGGGGTGGCGCTGTTGCTGCTGCCGATCGTCGTGCTCCCCCTGCTCGCCATCAGCTTCTGGAGCGCGGGAGAACTGCTGGAACTGATCATCGAGTTCCTGCCCATCCTGATGTTCGTGACCCTGGCCCTGCTGCTGTTCTCAGGGTATCCGGTGGCGTTTATCCTAGGGGGCGTGGCCCTGTTGTACGGCGTGATCGGGATCGTGCTGGGGGTCTTCGCGCCGATCGAATTTTTCAACTTCGTGCCCCGCATCTGGGGGCAGGCGGCGGAAAACCTGGTGCTGGTGGCCGTGCCCACGTTCGTCTTCATGGGCGTGATGATGGAGCGCAGCGGGATCGCGGAAGACCTGCTCTATGCCGTGCAGGTGATATTCCGCCGGGTGCCGGGCTCCCTGGCCCTGGCCGTGACGATAATGGGCACCATCCTGGCGGCCATGACCGGCATCATCGGGGCTTCCGTGACCATGATGACCGCCCTGGCCCTGCCCACCATGCTGCGGCAGGGATACAGCCATGCCCTGGCGACGGGCTGCATCGCGGCCTCGGGCACCCTGGGGATTCTTATCCCGCCCAGCATCATGCTGATCATCATGGCGGACCTGCTGTCCGTCTCGGTGGGGAACCTGTTCATGGCTGCCCTGGGGCCGGGGCTGCTGCTGGCCGGTTTCTACCTGATCTACATCGCGATCACCGCCGCCGTAAAACCCGCAATGGCGCCGCCCCTGCCCCCCGAGTTGCTCTACGTCCCGGCGCGGCAGATGCCGGTGCTGATCTTCAAAAGCTTCCTGCCTCCGGCGATCCTGCTGGGCATGGTCAAGGGATTTATTCTGTTCGGCGTTGCAACCCCCAGCGAGGCGGGGGCCGTGGGCGCCTTCGGCGCGGTATTTCTCGCGTTCGTATATGGCAGGCTCAAGTGGGACGTGTTGAAAGGCGTCAATTACACCGCGGCGCTGACCATCGGCATGATCTTTTTCATCGTGATGTCCGCCACCTGTTTCGCCTACGTGTTCCGCTCCCTGGGCGGCGACGACGTGGTGTCCGAACTGATCCAGAACGCCGGGCTGGGCGACTGGGGGCTGTTGTTCCTCATTCTGACGATCGTGTTCATTCTGGGCTTCTTCCTGGACTGGATCGAGATCACCCTGATCATCCTGCCGATCTTCGCCCCGCTGGTGGCGGGCTTCGAGTTCGGCGATCACGTGCCCGTTGTGGGCCTGAACGGCCAGGAGGTGACCTACTGGTTCACGGTGCTGGTGGCGGTGAACCTGCAAACCTCCTTTCTCACGCCTCCCTTCGGTTTCGCGCTGTTCTACATGAAGGGCATCGCCCCGCCGGAGGTGCACATCACCAGTATTTACAAGGGCATCATTCCCTTCGTGATGCTGCAGTTGACGGCCCTGATCGCCGTGATGATATGGCCGGAACTCGCGCTATGGCTTCCCGGGCAAGTTTATGGCACGCCCTGACGCCGCTTGGAGCGAGGTGGAAAACGGACCGCGGCCGTGCCGTGGCCCAAATGCAGCCCAAACGTAGCCCAATCGTAGACGGTGGAAGGAGACAACGATGTCGGCGGAGCGACTGGTACGCTTGAGCAAGTCCCTCGAGAACTTTACCGAGGCTGTGGGGAAATTCGGTTCCTACTGGATTCTGCCGCTGGTGTTCATCACCATGTGGGACGTGATCGTGCGCAAGGCGGGCGGGTTGCAGTATGAGCTGATTCAGATTTCACCCATCTTCGAATCCACCATCATCCAGGAACTGGAATGGCATTTCCACACCGCGCTGTTCACCCTGGTGCTGGGCTATACCTACGTCAACAACCGGCACGTGCGGGTGGACCTGATCCGCGAGAACCTGAGCTTCCGCAAGCAGGCCTGGATCGAGTTCCTGGGCTGCGGCCTGTTCTTTGTGCCCTACTGCGCCATCGTGACCTGGTTCGCGGTGCAATACGCCTTTGACTCCTTCATGACGAACGAAATATCCGCCTCCACGGTGGGCCTGCCCTATCGCTGGATCATCAAGTCCGTGCTGGTATTCGGCGTGATCGTGGCGGGCATGTCGGGCGTCGCCGTGTGGCTGCAGGCGGCTCTGGTGCTGTTCGGGCCCAAGGATCTGCGCTTCAAACTGATGACCCTGGAATGGCCGGAAGACCAGGAAAAGCGGATGGCGGAGGGGAAGAGAAAGGCGAAGGCCTAGCCACCGATGGACTTTTACGGCTTCGTCAAAAGATACGTCTGGGACGATAACAAGACCCCCTACCGGACGCGCGTAGACAAGCTGACCAAACTCCAGGCGCAGAAAGAGATTTTCGTCTATGCGCTCTTCCTGGCCATCCTGTTCGCCCTGACCACCGTCTTTCTATCCTCTGAAACCAAGCTGGCGGGAAATTACAAGTCCATCGGCGCGGCGTTCTACTCCTTCACGGTGATGTGCGCCGCGGTGCTGTTCGGCGTGACCAAGCACGCCCTGCCCGCCATGTACTGCGTCACCGCGCCCGTGGCCGCGTTTCTGCACATTTTCCTCACCGGCCTGCATCCCAATCTGGGCACCCTGGAGAAGGCTGCGCTGCTGGGGTTATGCGTGCTTTGGCTGCGCTATTCCTGGCGGGTAATGGGCATTGCCACCGCCTATCCGCACCTGCCCGGCAAGCCCGAGGGGCAGTAGCGGCGCGGGGCGCATGCGGCGGGGGGTCATTCCTGGTTGATGGCTTGTGATAGGCTGGATCGGACCGCGCCCCTGCTGTAAATCCATATCGCGCATGGCGATCAGGCGGAGCGGGCAACAGCAGCACCAACACCGGCAGGTGGCGTGGCGGCGCCGGCAGCCCTGCAATACCCCGATTGAGGATGCGATGATGCGCCTACGGATGTCCGCGCCGGGAAGCCCGGCAAGGTGGATGGCGCCCCTGCTGGCGGCCCTGCTGCTGTGGGCCGGGCCGGCCCTGGCGGAGCGGGCCCGTCACGGCGCCGCCCTGGGCGCGGCCTTGAAGTATCCCGCGGGCTTCACCCATTACGGCCACGCCAACCCCGCCGCGCCCAAGGGCGGACGGCTGGCCCTGCCCGCCTTCGGCAAGTACGACACCCTCAATCCGTTCACCCTGAAGGGCCGCGCGCCCCTGCTGCTGCAGGGGCTGGTGTTCGAAACG
This sequence comes from uncultured bacterium, assembly GCA_965369935.1. Taxonomy (GTDB): domain Bacteria; phylum SAR324; class SAR324; order SAR324; family JACQKK01; genus JAPUIH01. The sequence goes on along the minus strand of CBDUSX010000144.1, from coordinate 3,807 downwards.
TTGATGGACACCTCGGCGGACGAGCCGTTCTCCGTTTACGGCCTGCTGGCCGAATCCATCGAGATCGCCGCGGACGGCAGGTCGGTCATCTTCCGGCTCGATCCGCGGGCGCGCTTCGCCGACGGCAGGCCGGTCACCGCCGCGGACGTGGTGTTTTCCTTCAAAGTGCTGCGCTCCGAGGCGGCCACGCCTTTCTATCGCTTCTATTACAACGACGTCTCCTCGGTGCAGGCGCTGGACAAGCGCACGGTGCGGCTGGGATTTGCCCGCAAAAACCGGGAGTTGCCGTTTATCGCCGGGCAGATTCCCGTGCTGCCGAAGCACGTCTACGGAGAGGGAGACTTCGGGCGGGATTTCGTCCGCAAGGCCCTGGGCTCCGGCCCCTACCGGGTCGAACGATTCGACATAGGCAAGAACATCATCTACGGGCGCAGGAAGGATTACTGGGGCCGGAAACTGGGAGTGAACCGGGGCAGGTACAACTTCGATCAGATGGTGGTCAAGTATTACCGGGATCAGTTCGTGATGCTGGAGGCGCTCAAGGCGGGCGAGATAGGCTTCATGGCCATCAACAGTTCCAAGCAGTGGGCCGTGAACGTGAAGGGCAAAAAGTGGGACAAGGGTTACATCGTCAAGGAACGCCTCAAGCACAGCAACAACGCCGGCATGCAGGGCTTCATCTTCAACGTGCGCCTGCCCATTTTCCGGAACAGGGAGGTGCGCCACGCCCTGGCCCTGGCCCTGGACTTCGAGTGGAGCAACCGCACCCTGTTTTACGGCCAGTACACGGCCAACGACAGCTACTTCGCCAATTCCGAGTTGGCCGCCCGCGGCCTGCCCTCGCCCGGGGAGTTGAAGCTGCTGGAACCCTACAGGAAACACCTGGCGCCCGCCGTGTTCACCAAGCCGGTGCAGGCGTTGGGCAAGCGGTACAAATCCATCCGCGCGCGCCTGCGGGCCGCCAAGCGCATGCTGGGCGGGGCCGGCTGGAAGGTGCGCCAGGGCATCCTCACTGAAGCGGCCACGGGCCGCAAGATGAGCTTCACCGTGACCCTGGTCAGCCCGGCCTTCGAACGCATCGTGGAGCCTTACCTGAACAACCTGCGCAAGCTGGGCGTGCGGGCGAAGATCAAGGTGGTGGACGACGCGGTGTACGAGAAGCTCATCAAGGGCCACAAGTACGAGATGGTGGTGGCCAACTTCGGGCAGAGCCAGTCGCCGGGCAACGAGCAGCGCAACTTCTGGCATTCCAGCGCGGCGGATCAGGACGGCTCGCGCAACCTGATCGGCATCAAAAACCCGGCGGTGGACGCGCTGGTGGAGGCCGTCATCAACGCCCCCGGCCGCAAGGCGCTGGTGACCGCCACCCGCGCCCTGGACCGGGCCCTGTGGCACGAGCACTTCATCGTGCCCCACTGGTACATCCCCAGCCACCGGGTGGCCTACTGGAACAAGCTGGGCCGGCCCAAGAACCCGCCCCTCTACTACGCCCCGCTGGGCTACCTGCCCTACTGGTGGATGGATGAGGCCAGGGAGCAGGGGCTGGCCGCCGCCATGAAGAACAACCGGCCCTTCCTCCCCTCCCGCTAGCCATGTGGCCGTACATCATCAAGCGCATGCTGCTGATGCTGCCCACCCTGCTGGGCATCGTCCTGGTCACTTTCGTCGTGCTGCAAATGGTGCCCGGCGGGCCGGTGGAGCGGATGATCGCCCAGCTGCGGGCCCATGAACGCGGCGGGGAAAGCGGCGCGGCGGAGGGAGGCGGCGCCGGAGCGGGCCTGTTGCGCCAACAGTCGAGCCTGGAGCAGGAGCAGTTGGACTACCTGAACCGGCTCTACGGCTTCGACCAGCCGGTGCACGTGCAGTTCCTGCGCTGGCTGAAGCGGCTGTTCACCTTCGATTTCGGCGAGTCCTACTACCATCACAGGAAGGTGGTGGATCTGGTGGTGGAAAAGCTGCCCGTGTCCATCTCCCTGGGAGGGTGGAGCTTTTTGCTCACCTACCTCACCTGCATCCCCCTGGGCATTTTCAAATCCGTGCGCGCCGGCTCCCGGTTCGACATCGCCAGCAGCGTGGTGATTCTGGTGGGCTACAGCATTCCCGGCTTCGTGCTGGGCATCTTCCTGATCGTGCTGTTCGGCGGCGGGTCGTTCTGGGCCATCTTTCCCCTGCGCGGCCTGACTTCCGACGATTTCGAGCAGCTCTCCTTTTTCGGCATGGTGGCCGACTACCTGTGGCATCTGACCCTGCCCCTGATCTGCTACGTGATCGGCTCTTTTGCCGTGCTGACCCTGCTCACCAAGAATTCATTTCTGGACGAGATCAACAAGCAGTATGTCTATACGGCGCGGGCCAAGGGGCTGTCGGAACAGAAGGTGCTCTTCAAGCACGTTTTCCGCAACGCGGTGATTCCCATCATCCTGGGATTTCCCGGCAGCTTCCTGGCGCTGTTCTTCACCGGCAGCCTGCTGATCGAGACCCTGTTTTCCCTGGACGGCCTGGGGCTGCTTTCCTACGAGTCCATCATTGCCCGCGACTATCCGGTGGTGATGGCCACCCTGTTCTTCTTCTCCCTGCTGGCCCTCGTCAGCAACCTGCTCTCGGACCTGTCCCTGGTGCTGGTGGACCCGCGCATCTCCTTCGAGAGCGCGCCCAAATAACCACAATCCGAACGCGGCATGAGCATCGCGGTATGAACATCAAATCGGGCTGGAAGCTGCCCTTCAGACTGAGCGGGGAATCCCGCAGAAAATGGCGCGCCTTCCGCCGGGACAAGCGTGGATACTACAGCCTCGTCATCCTGTGCACCCTGCTGCTGATCTCCCTGTTCGCCGAGGTGATCGCCAACTCGAAGCCCCTGCTGTTGCGCTACGAGGGTGAGTTCTACTACCCGCTGCTCAGGAGCTATCCGGAGACCACCTTCGGCGGGGACTTCGACACGGAGACCGACTACCAGGATCCCTACGTGCGGGAGTTGATCACCAAGGGGGACAACTGGGCCATCTACCCGCCCATCCGCTGGGATTACAAGACCATCAATTTCGATCTGGGGCGACCCGTCCCCAGCCCGCCCAGCACGGTAAACCTGCTGGGCACCGACGACCGCGGGCGCGACGTGCTGGCCCGGCTCATCTACGGCTTCCGCATTTCCATCTTTTTCGGGCTGGTGCTGGCGCTGATCGGCACGGCGCTGGGCATCCTGATCGGCGCGGTGCAGGGCTTCTTCGGAGGCTGGCTGGACCTGCTGGGGCAGCGCGGGATCGAAATCTGGAGTTCCATGCCCCGGCTCTACCTGTTGATCATTCTCTCCGCCGTGTTTACCCCCAGCATCCCCAAGCTGATCGTGCTGCTGAGCCTGTTCGGCTGGATGGGCTTGAGCGTGTTCGTGCGGGCGGAGTTTCTGCGGGCGCGCAACTTCGACTACGTGCGCGCCGCGCGGGCCATGGGCGTGAGCAACTGGATGATCATCCGCAAGCACATCCTGCCCAACACCCTCACGCCGGTGATCACCTTCTTCCCCTTCGAGGTCTCCGCGGCCATCATCGGGCTGACCAGCCTGGACTTCCTCAACCTGGGGGTGCCCAGCCCCACCCCTTCCCTGGGCGAACTGCTGCGCCAGTCCAAGGCCAACGTGGAGGCTCCCTGGATTTCCCTCACCACCTTCCTGGTGCTGGTCTTTATGCTGGTGCTGATCAACTTCATCGGAGAGGCCCTGCTGCAGGCCTTCGACCCCCGCCGCCGGAGCGTGGGCGCTTCGGGCCCGGGCTAGCGGGCTCCTGCGGAAGCGCGGCGGTTGCGCTTGCGGCG
>CBDUSX010000143.1:0-7047 GCA_965369935.1 uncultured bacterium | reverse complement strand
GGATACGGACGCCCTTCGCGGGGCGTCCGTTTTTTTTGTCTTGCGGCATACTTTGCGGGAGCGCCCGTAAGGTAAGCGGGAAGCACGGCGGCCAGGCGCGATTTCTACCCCGCCGCCTCGTCTTCCTCGGGCAGCTCGCCCACGGAGAAATAGCCGGCGTCGGGATGGTGAAAGACCAGGGCGGAGACGGCGGCCTCCGGCTCCATCATGAAGCCCTCGGTGAGCTCCACCCCGATCGCCTCGGGCTCCAGCAGCCGGAACAGCTTGGTCTGGTCTTCCAGGTTGGGGCAGGCCGGATAGCCGAAGGAGTAGCGCTTGCCGCGGTACTTGGCCTGGAAGCGCTCGAGAATGGTCATCTCAAACGGATCGGGAAAGCCCCACAGCTTGCGCAGTTGCGCGTGCAGCCATTCCGCCGCGGCCTCCGCGGTCTCCACGGCCAGGGCCTGCAGGGCGTGGCTGCGCACGTACTCCCCCGCTTCCTTGAGGGTCTCGGCCCGCTCGCGGATGCCTTCCCCGGCGGTGGTGACGAACAGAGCCACCGCGTCGCGCCGTCCGCCGTCGGGCGGCAGCACCAGATCGGGCAGGGCCAGCCCTTCGGCCTTGGGCTGGCGGGGGAAGCGGAAGGTCTCCACGGGGGCGCCGTCCGGGCCGTAGAGGTTGAGCCGGTTGCCCTCCGCCTCGGCGGGGAAGAACTGCCACACGGCCCGCGCCTTCATGCCGTCCGCGCGGCACTCGGCTTTCAGCCTATCGAACACCGCCTCGAGCTCGACGGCCTTGGGGTCTTTTCTTTTCAGCAGATTGCGGGCGTTGCCGCGCAGCCCCATGTGCTTGCCGTAGAGCATCTGCGGGTTGAGGAATTCCCACACCTCGTCCAGGTCGAGCTCGGTGTCCACATGGAGCTCCGCGTCCGGCGCCTGCGGCACGGCCAGGTCCACGCGGATGCGCGCCGAGCGGCGTTCGGGCGCTTCCGTGCGGATCTTGGGGGCGGGCGTCTGCTCCTGGATTTTCTCGCGTTCCGCGGCCAGCTCGGCTGCCAGCTTCTCGCGGGCTTCGGGTTCCATGATGCGGTTGGCCAGTTCCAGCCCCTGCATGGCGTCGTTGGCGTAGGCCACCAGATTGCCGTAGGCCGGCTGGATGCGCTTGTGGGTGAAGTTGCGGCTCAGCGCCGCGCCGCCCACCAGGATCGGCGCGGCCACGCCGGCCACGCGCAGGTCTTGGGCGGTGGTCACCATCTGCTGGGCGGATTTCACCAGCAGCCCCGACAGGCCGATCAGGTCCGGCTTATGCTCCCGGCAGGCCTCGATCAGCTTCTCGGGCGGAATCTTGATGCCCAGATTGACGATGTCGTAGCCGTTGTTGGTGAAGATGATGTCCACCAGGTTCTTGCCGATGTCGTGCACGTCCCCCTTCACGGTGGCCAGGATCATCCGTCCCTGGGCGGCGGTCTCGTCCTTGTCCATGTGCGGCTCGAGGTGGCTCACGGCGGCCTTCATGGCCTCCGCGCTTTGCAGCACCTCCGCGACGATCAGCTTGTTGGCGTTGAACAACCGCCCCACCTCGTCCATGCCCTTCATGAGCGGGCCGTTGACGATGTTCAGCGCCCTGTCCTTTTGCAGCGCCTCGTCCAGGTCCGCCTTCAGCCCGTCCTTGGAGCCGTCCACGATGTAGCGCGCCAGCCGTTCTTCCAGGGGCAGGGCCTTGGCGTCGGCCCCCGGCTGTACGGCCTTTTTGTCTCGGTAGAAGTCCGCGAAGGCGGCAATGGGGTCGTCCCCCCGGTTGAAGAGCAGGTCGTCGGCCAGCTGCTTTTCCTCATCGCTCAGGGCGGCGTAGCGGTGTAGTTTCTCCGCGTTCACGATGGCCATGTCCAGCCCGGCCTGCACGCAGTGAAAGAGGAACACCGCGTTGAGCACCTCCCGTCCCGCGGGCGGCAGGCCGAAGGAGACGTTGCTGATGCCCAGCACGGTTTTGGCGTGGGGCAGGGCCTCCTTGATCAGGCGGATGCCTTCGATGGTTTCCTCCGCCGAGCCCAGGTAGTTCTCGTCTCCCGTGGCGCAGGGGAAGACCAGCGGGTCGAAGATGATGTCCTCAGGCGCGACGCCGTAGTTGTGGGTGAGCAGGTGGTGGGAGCGCAGTGCGATTTCCAGCTTGCGCTGCCGGGTGACGGCCATGCCCTGCTCGGGGTCCTCGTCAATGGTGCCCACCACCAGCGCGGCCCCGAATTTCTTTGCCAGGGGCACCACCGCCCGGAACCGCTCCTCCCCGTCCTCCAGGTTGATGGAGTTGATGATGGCCTTGCCCTGGCTGAAGGGCAGGGCCTCGGCGATCACTTCGGCGTCGGTGGAATCTATCATCAACGGCGCCTTGATCTTGTTGATCACCTGGGCCAGGAAGCGCCGCATGTCGTCCAGTTCGTCCCGGTCCGGGTTGGCCATGTTGACGTCAATCACCTGCGCTCCGCCGTTCACCTGGCGCCGGGCGATTTCGCTGGCCTCCTCGAACTTGTCCTCCACGATCATGCGCTTGAACAGGCGGCTGCCCACCGCGTTGGTGCGCTCGCCCACCAGCACGGGCCGGATCTCGTCGGTCAGTTCGAGAAACTCGATGCCCGATACGAAGCTGCGCCGATAGGAAGGAATTTCCCGGGGAGGCTTGTCCCGCGCGATGTCCACGAAGGCACGCACGTGCGCCTCGGTGGTGCCGCAACAGCCGCCGATCATGTTGACCCAGCCCTCCTCCACGAAGCGCCCCATCACCTCGGTCATGCTGGCCGGGGTCTCCTGGTAGTTGCCGTCCTCGTCCGGCAGGCCGGCGTTGGGCACCACCGCCACGGGGAATTTCGCCAGCGCCGCCAGGGAGCGCAGGTGGTCGGTCATGAACGCGGGGCCGGTGGCGCAGTTGAGGCCCAGGTAGAGCAGCGGGTAATGGGCGATGCTGGCGTACAGGGCCTCCACCCCCTGCCCGGCCAGCATGGTGCCCATGGGCTCGATGGTGCCCGAGACGGCGACCGGGATGCGCCGCCCGGCTTCCAAGCAGGCGCGCTCGGCGCCCAGCAGGGCCGCCTTGACGTTGCGGGTGTCCTGGCAGGTTTCCACCAGCAGATAGTCCGCCCCGCCGGCCAGCAGCCCCGCGGCCTGATCGTGGAAGGTCTGCTCCAGCTCGTCGAAGGTCACGCCGCCGGTGACCGTGATGGCCTTGGTGGTGGGGCCCATGGAGCCGGCCACGAAGCGCGGGCGCTCCGCGGTGGAGAATTTCTCCGCCGCCTGCCGGGCCAGTTCGGCGGCCCGTTGGTTGATCTCGTGGGCTTTCGCTTCCAGGCCGTATTCGGCCAGCACCAGGGGCGTGGCGCCGAAGGTGTTGGTCTCGATGATGTCCGCGCCGGCCTCCAGATAGCTCTCGTGCATGGCCAGTATTGCGTCGGGGCGGGTCAGCACCAGATGCTCGTTGCAGCCCTCCAGCGCCTCGCCCCCGAAGTCCTCCGCGCTCAGGTCGAGCCCTTGTATATAAGTGCCCGTGGCGCCGTCCATCACCAGGATGCGCTCAGCCAGCGCGGCGTCCAGTTTTGTGTCGTGCTTGTCGGTCATGCGATTCTGTATCGGTTCGGGTCAATCGGCCGGGGTTTTATCTCTCCCGTCCCTCGTTGCTGCTTTAATTCCCCGCTTTCAGGCCCGTGGCCAGCACCACGCGGAACACCTCGCCCCGCCGTTGCAGCACCTGCTCCAGTTTAACGTGCTCCAGCCCGTTGCTGCGCAGCATTTTTTCCAGCTCCTCCGCGGAGAAGCCCAGGTGCACGTGCCCCAGCTTGGGGATCACCCAGCGCTCCTGGTGGGGCGCCAGATCGAACACCACCAGCCGCCCGCCGGGCCTGAGGATGCGCGCGGCCTGGCGGAGGCCCGTCTCCGGCTCCTTCAGGTGGTGCAGGGACTGGGAAAACAGCGCCAGGTCATAGCTTGCATCCGGCTCCCGCAGGTTCTCGATGCGGTCCTCCTTGAAGACGACGTTGTCCCTGTGCTCGCGCTCCGCGCGCTTGCGGGCGGCCACCAGCGCCTTGGGGTCCACGTCTATGCCCACCACCTTGCGGGCGAAGCGGCTCACTTCCACGGTGATCGTGCCGTCGCCGCAGCCCAGGTCAATGGCGTCAATGGCGGGCAGCAGGTAGTGCAGCGCGCGGGACCAGGCGAACCACGACTGGCCGGGCTCCAACAGCTTTTCATTCAGGCCGCCGCCGTAATTCTCCCGCTGCCGCAAGGCCTCGGTGAGCCGGGGCAGGTCGTGGAACGGATCCTCCGCCTCGCTCAGCCGGCGCTGGACAAAATCCCAGACCTCCCGCAATTCCTCGTCCGGCAGCGCCTCTTCGCCGCCGCCGTTTTCCGCCCCTCCCTCGCTCCAGCCCGGCTCGCCCAGGCGAATGGGAGAGGAAAGCTGGTAGTAGGTCCACACCCCCTCCCGCCGCTCCTCCACCAGCCCCGCCTTGCGGAGCAGGCTCAGATGACGCGAAATCCCCGACTGGGCCAGGCCCAGAATGGACGTGATCTCGCTGACGTTGAGTGGCTCCCGCACAACCAGCCGCAGGATGCGCAGCCGGGTGTCGTCCCCAAGCAGTTTCAGTGCGTTTACGATATCGAGCATATCAGTACAGAATCATACGTTGATTCTGTTTGCAATGCAACAGCCTTGCCGCGGGGGTTTTGCATCAATTTCACGTCTTGCAGCGCCATACGCCCGGCTCCTGTCATGCTGAGCGAAGCGAAGCATCGTCTTGGGTTTTCACCGTTTCCGCTGTTCCTGGAAAGGACGAGCAGATTCTTCGCTGGGCTCGGAACGACGAGATCCAACATGATACACCGCTCCGGCCCCGGTTGCATTGTGACGGATGAGGGGGCAGGGTATGCTCTTTCTTCATAGAGTCAGCTTCATGGAGTCAGCTTCATGGAAAATCATCATGGAAAGCCGGGGTAGGGCTTAGGAGAGCTTAAGACAAAGGAGCGCAATGGCGGCATCCTCAGAGAAGGCATCTTCAGACAAGACATTCGCGGACAAGGTGGTCTGGATCACCGGCGCGGGCACGGGCATCGGCCAGGCGGCGGCCCGCATGTTTGCCGCCGGGGGCGCGACCATGGCCCTGCTGGGGCGGCGCCCGGAGCCCCTGCGGGAAATGGCGGAGGAAGCCGGCGGGCTGGGAGGCCGGGCGGTGGCGGAGCCGGTGGACGTGGCCGACCGCGAGGCGGTGGACGCGGCGGCGGGGCGGCTGCTGGAAAGCCTGGGGCGGGTGGACATTCTGGTCAACAACGCAGGCCTGAACATTCCCCAGCGCCGGCTGGACGTGCTGGAGCCGGAGGACTGGGACACGGTGATCCACGTCAACCTGACCGGCGCCTACAACATGGTGCGGGCGGTGCTGCCCCCCATGCGCGCCCAGGGCGGCGGGCTGATCGTCAACGTGTCGTCCATGGCCGGCAAGCGGGCCACCGGCGTGTCGGGCGCGGCCTACGTGGCCTCCAAGCACGGCATGAACGGCCTGAGCCTGGAAATCAACGAGGAGGAGTGGCCCAACGGCATCCGCTCCACCGCCCTTTGTCCGGGCGAGGTCAACACGCCGATCCTGCAGCGGCGTCCGGTGAAAATTGACGAGGCGGAATACGAGCGCATGATTCAGCCGGAGGACATGGCCGCGGCCATCCGCTTCCTGGCCGAGTTGCATCCCCGCTCGGTGGTGCCGGAAATGCTGATGCTGCCCGTCCACCGCCGCCAGCGCAAACCGGGCGAGGGCGGCTGATCCCTGGCTCTTGCTCCCATGGACAACGATGAGGCGAAACGCAGGCTATAGCTGTGCACCGGGCGCGGCGCGGGCCGTGGCGCTGCTCTGCGTGCTGCTGCTGGCGCTGCCGGCGGCCTTCCCGGGGGTGGGAGGCCGCGCGCGGGCGGAGGAGCAGGGGCGGGTGACGGGCAGGCTGACCGGCAATCCGGAAAAAGGCTCCCTGGAAGGCGCCACGGTGGTGCTGCTCCGGTTCCGCGCCGGGGAGGATGGCAAGCCGGAGGGCGGACCCCTGGGCCGGCAGGTGGCCGGCAAGGACGGCGCCTTCGCCTTCGAAAACGTTCCCATTGACCGCAAGGCCGCCTACCAGCTGGGCACGCGGGTGGACGGCAACCTGGTGGCTTCGCAGCCCTTCAGCTTCCCTCCCGGCAAGGTGGAGGTGCGCATGGACCTGCCCATCCCGGACCTGAAGCGGGACACCTCGCAGCTGGTGCTGGGGCGGGCCTTCTTCGTCCTGGAGGCGCGGGTGGGCAGGCTCTGGGTGACCGAGTTGCTGCACCTGGAGAATCCCACCAAAGTCGTCATGGACAGCAGGCAGATCCCGCTGGAACTGCCCCTGCCGGCGCAAGCCGAAGAACTGGAAATCCTCGAGCTAGGCCTGCAGGAAGGCAGCCACGAGCGCGTGGGCGCCAAGCTGCTGGTGTTCGGCAAAATCAGGCCCGGCACCAACACTGTCGCCTTTCGCTACGTCCTGCCCTCCGGGCTGGGGGGCGTGCGCATGGAATGGCGCTATACCCTGCCCGTCGTCGAGGCGCAGGTGGTTGTGCCGGCGGGCAGCCTGAAGGTGAGCGGGGAGCGGCTACGGTCCCTGGGCAGAAAAAAGATGGGGGGGCAGACCTACGACGCCTGGGGCGCGGGGGAGCTGCCTCCCTCCGCCGTGCTGCGTATCGAGGTTTCCGGCGTGCCCGTGCGGCAGTGGATCTACCTTGCGCCCCTGGCCGGATTCTTCGCCGTGATGGCCGCGGTGGTGTTCTGGTTCATGCGCCGGCGGCTGGGGGCCGCAGGCTGAAAATAGCGGGGGAGCAAGCCCCCCCCGCACCCCCCATTCAGGTTTTTCGATTGGCTGTGGCCAATCGAAAAACAAGATAAGCGGATTGGGGGTGCAGGGGCCATCGGCCCCTGGTGGGGGCGTGGGGGCGAAGCCCCCACAGCGTATACCACAATAAAAAATAGGGTCAGTCGAACAACCCCCCGCCGGAAATAAAAAAAACAAACACACCCCAGCCCACCGCCGG
>CBDUSX010000142.1:0-7048 GCA_965369935.1 uncultured bacterium | reverse complement strand
CGGTTGAACGCGGGGGCATTTCCGCGTAACATGATTTCGCCGGCTGTGATGAATCGATGCAGGCTCGCCTTCGCCCTTGAGCGACACCCATGGAAAGATTTCTCGCCGACAAACCGGAATCCATGATTATCCGGGCGGTGCAGTGGCTCCTGACGCCGCTGCTCTCCTGCTGGGGGGACCCGCAGGCCTTCCGCCGTGCGGGCACCCCCAGGTTCATGCGCGAAGCGGGCATGCCGCGCTCGGATGCGGCCAGGGCGGTGGGCGTGGTGGACCAGGCCTACCGGCAGGCCACCCGCGTCCACGCCCAGCAGTTCCGCCCGCTCAAGTCACAGGCGGAGCTCGAATATGCCTATACGCGGCTGGTGCCCACCGTTACGGATTCCCCGGCCCGCCAGGGGTTTCTATGGCTGGCCTTTCAGGCGCAGATGAAAGCGCTGGAATTCCTGAATTCGGAGCGGGGCAGGGAAGCGGTGAGCAGGCTGGCCAAGGCGGTGGACGACAACAGGAACGTCTTTTTTGGGCTCAACGTAGAATCGGAAGGCCTGACCCTGGCCAAGATTGATAGAATACTGGTGGTGCTGGCCGGCAAGGTGATGGACGAGAAAAGGGACGCCTTCGAAAAGTCCATCTGCGCCGGCCACATCATCGAATACGCGCGGGTCACGGCCCGCTCGGCCCCGAAGGAAGACCTGATGGCAAGCCGGCAGACGCCGGAAAACAGGGACCTGCGGATGCTCACCTATATCGTGGAGCCGGTGCATAAGGCGGAACTGAACGAGGCGAACCTGCGCTTTGCCCGGATCAACGAGGTGGAGAAAGGGCGCTGGTTCGACCGCCTGCGCGGCTATCTCAACCGCAACGCCGACAAGGTGTCGGACGCCGCGCCGCTGGGATTCGAAAACTTCTGCCGCACCGTGGAAAGCCTGATCTTTCCCTATCCCACGCAACTCGAGTGGATCCGGGCCTATCTGAAGCCCTTGTACACCAACGCGTCGCAAAGCTCGATCTTCGACAACTGCCTCACCGAAGTCAGCATCACCCAGCGCTACAACAAGTTGGTCGGGGAGAGCAACAGCAACAACATCATGGTCGAACTGGCCCGGGCCTTTGCCCTGGCCAAGCTGACCAAAATGGAGGAGCCCGGACTGACCGCGTTTCTGGACGAGCTGAATTTCCGGGAAGAGTTCTCCTGGCCCGGCTCCCTGGAGGAGTTGAAGGCGCAGCAGAGTGCTTGACCCGCCCGCTCCCGCGCCGCTGGCTATCGCCCGCACGGCGTGATAATAGACGGACGTTTTTCTTTTTGCTGTTTCTTTTTGATTCTGCTGTTTGATCAGCCGCAAGCCGGGAGCAGGGAATGAAATTCGGATTTACCGCGCCGCCCGTCGGCCCCGGCGAGCGCAATGACGGTGAAAACTATGCCCGCGTGATCGAGGATTGCCGGCTGGCCCATCAACTGGGCTACGACGCCGTCTGGGCCCTGGAGCATCATTTCACGCCCTACTTTCCCACGCCGGACCCGCTGCTGTACCTGGCCCACATCGCGGCCCACTGTCCGGGCCTGGGGCTGGGCACCTGCGTGCTGGTGCTCCCCTGGTACCACCCCCTGCGCATCACCGAGCAGATTTCCATGCTCAATGCCCTGGCCTCCGGCGAGCTCTATCTGGGGCTGGGCCGGGGCTCCGCGCGCTACGAGTACGAGCGGCTGGGGGTGGACATGACCGAAACCCGGGACCGCTTCCGGGAGACGGTGGAGATCATCAAGCTGGGGCTGGCGGGCAAGCCGTTCAGCTATCAGGGCGCCTACTTCAACTTTCCCGAGACGCAAATCCGGCCCCACCCCCGCGCCCCGGAAAAGATCCACTTTTACGGCGCCATCGGGTCTCCCGCATCGGCGGAGATCATGGCGGACCTGGGCCTGTCCCTGATCCACACGACCAATTTCCCAGACCATCTGCTGATCCGGATCGTGGGCAACTGGCGGGAGCGGGCGGAAGCCAACGGCATGGACACCGAGGGCATGAGCTTTCCCATTCACGCCAACCCCACCATCGTCGCGGAGACGGACGAGGAGGCGCGCGAGCTGGCGCGGATCTATTACCCGCATTTCATCCGGGTGCAGATGGAGCACTACGAGACCGCGGCGGACTACTGGAAGGACATTCCCGGCTTCGAAATCCACTCCAAGATGTTCGCCAATCTGGCCAAAATCGCCCAGCCGGGGCCCGAACTGGAAAAGACTTTGGACCTGCAACTGGTGGGCAGCCCGGAGACGATCATCCGCCGCATCGAGACCTTGCGGGAGATTGGCATCGGCCATATCATCTCGGCCCACTTCCTCTATGAAATGGACGACGAGTTGCGCCACCGCTCCCTGCGCATGTTCGCGGAAGAAGTGATTCCCCATTTCCGCGGGAAAGAAGCGGCGGCCTGAATCCGCGCTGCTCCCGTAAACCTGACGACGGCTGTTTCATGCACGATTTCATTTACCACGCACCCGAATCCCTGGCCGAAGCCCTGACCCTGAAAGCCAAGGACCATGAGGGGACGCGCTTCCTGGCCGGCGGAACGGACCTGTTCCTGGGCATGCAGTTCGCCGGGCAGCCGGTCAAGGCGGTGATAGACTTAAAGCGCATCCCGGAGTTGGGCGGGATCGAGCCGCTTGCCGGCGGGGGCTTCCGGCTGGGGGCGTTGACCCTGATGGCGCAGATCGAAGCCCATCCCGAGTTGCGCGCAAACTATCCCGCCCTCTGCGACGCGGCCACGGTGGTGGGCGGCCCGCCCATCCGCAACCGCGCCACCCTGGGCGGCAACCTGTGCAACGCCTCCCCGGCGGCGGACACTTCCACCCCCCTGCTGGTGCTGTCCGCCGAAGCGGTGGCGGTGTCCGCGGAGGGTGAGCGCGTCCTGCCCCTGGCCGAGTTCTGGAGCGGCCCCGGAGAGTCGGCCCTCAAGCCCGGCGAGCTGCTGAAGGAGGTGCGCCTGCCCGCCTTGCCCCAGGGCGGCGCCTGCGCCTTCGAGCGCCTTACCCGCGCGGCCATGGACATTGCCCTGGTCAACGCCGCCGCCGTGGTGGCCCTGGACGGCGGGGGCCGGATCGCCTCCGCCCGCTGCGCCCTGGGGGCGGTGGGGCCGGTGGTGCTGCCCGTGGAGGGGCTGGAAGAAGAACTGAACGGTAAGCCGCCCGGTGCGGAAATATTCGAGCGCGTGCGGGCCCTGGCCGAGGCGGCGGCCCGGCCCATTGACGACCGGCGGGCCTCGGCGGAATACCGGCGCGAGATGGCCGGCGTGCTGGCCGCGCGGGCGGTGGAGCGCGCCTGCGAGGCGGCCGGGAAATCAACCAACGGAAAAAAGGGAGGAAAGTCGTGAAGCTGTCCCTGAGCCTCAAGGTCAACGGCGTGGAGCAGGAGCAGCGGGTGGAGGCCCGCACCTCCCTGCTGACCTTCCTGCGCGAGCAGTGCAACCTGACCGGCACCAAGCGCGGCTGCGAGGAAGGCGAGTGCGGCGGCTGCACCGTGCTGCTGGACGGCGAGTTGGTCTGCTCCTGCCTCATCTTCGCGGTGGAGGCCCAGGGACGCGAGGTGGTCACCGTGGAGGGCCTGGGCGCCCCCCACCATCTCTCGCCCCTGCAGCAGGCCTTCGCGGAGGCCGGCGCCTCCCAATGCGGGTTCTGCATCCCCGGCATGCTGCTGGCCGCCACCAAGCTGCTGGAGGGCAACCCGAGCCCGGACGAGCAGGAAATCCGCAAGGCCATCTCGGGCAACCTGTGCCGCTGCACGGGCTATGACCGCATCGTGGCCGCCATCTCCGAAGCGGCGGCGCTGAAGAACAAAGGGAAGCGGGGCTGAACGGCCGATCGCTGTTGCAACCGAAATACAGACGAGGAAGACCGATGGAAGCGCAAGACCTGAAGATCGTAGGCAAGGGCATCCCCCGGGTGGACGCGGCCTCCAAGCTCACCGGGCAGGCCATGTTCGGCGAGGACGTGAATCTGCCCGGCCCGGTGCTGTGCGGCAGGATGCTGCGCTCGCCCCACCCCCATGCGCTGGTGAAACGCATTGACACCTCCCGCGCCGAAAAGCTGGCGGGGGTGAAGGCGGTGGCCACCGCGGCGGACCTGCCCGACGTGCGCATCGGCAAGAACCTCAAGGACGAGCAGTACTTCGCCACGGACCGCGTGCGGTTCGTGGGCGACCGCGTGGCCGCGGTGGCGGCGGTGAGCCGGGAAATCGCCGAGGAGGCGCTGAAGCTGATCGAAGTGGAATACGAACTCCTGCCGGCCCTGATGAACGCCTTCGACGCCATGGCCCCGGACGCCCCGGCGATCCACCCCAAGCTGATGGAATACCGGGTGGTGGCGGGCGCGGCGCCGGAGGGCGGCAACGTCTGCTCCGTCAACTCCCTGTCCCGGGGCGATCCGGAGGCGGGCTTTGCGGAAGCCGACCACCTGTTCGAGCATGTGTACACCACCGAGATGCAGCACCACGCCTACCTCGAGCCCCACGCCTGCCTGGCCGTGTACAACCCGGACAGCACCTACACGCTGTACACCTCCACCCAGGGCACCTTCGGCATGCGCAACAGCGTCGCCGAAGCGCTGGGCGTGCCGCAAAACCAGGTCAAGGTGGTGGGCACGGAAATCGGCGGAGGCTTCGGCGGGAAGATCGTGGCCAAGGACGAGGTGGCCGCCGCGGTGCTCTCCCGCAAATCCGACCTGCCCGTGCGGCTGGTGATGACGCGCGCGGAGGACTTCATGTGCGGCAATCCCCGCGCCGCGTTTCACATCACCATCAAGACCGGAGTCAGCAAGGACATGCGCATGGTGGCGCGCACCACCGACATTGTGCTGGACGGCGGGGCGCACGCCCTGGGCGCGGCGCTGATGAGCTGGGCCCTGCCCCAGTTCGCCGAAGGGCCCTACGCCATTCCAAACCTGCGCATCAGCTCGCGGCTGGTGTACACCAACAAGGCCAATTCCAGCGCCTTCCGGGCGCCGGGCGGGCCCCAGGCCAACTTCGCGGTGGAATCCGAAACCGAGCGCATCGCCGAGGAGATGGGCTGGGACGCGGTGGCTTTCCGGCGCAAGAACCTGATGCAGGAAGACCAACCCAACCTGGCCGGCGTGCCCATGCGCAGCGTGAACGTGGCCGAGGCCCTGGACGCCGCCCTGGAGCTTTCCGGCTACGATCCGGCCAAGACCACCTTAGGGCCCTGCCGGGCGCGCGGGCTGGCCCTGGGCAACTGGAACGTGGGCGGCATGCCCACCGGAGCCCTGGTGAAAATGAACGACGATGGCTCGGCCAACCTGATCTCCGGGGTGGTGGACCTGACCGGGGTCAACACCGCGCTCACCCAGATCGTCGCCGAAGCGCTGGACCTGCCTTTCGAGAAAGTGACCGTCAAGACCCTGGACACCGACTCCGCGCCCCAGGCCACCCTCTCGGCGGGCAGCCAGGCCCTGAAGAGCATGGGCACCGCCGCGCTCCAGGCCACGGGGCACGTGAAGGAACAGCTGTTCGAACTGGCCGTGGAGGAGCTCGACGCCACCCCGGAAAGCATGGAACTGGCCGAGGGCCAGGTGCGGGTGAAGGACGCCCCCGAGCGGACGGTCCCCGTGACCAAGCTGCTCGCCAAGTCCATGACCGGCAAGGGGCCGGTGGTGGGCCGGGGCGGCACGGGCAACTTCCCCCGCATGCCCTCCTTCTGCGCCCACGTCGCCGACGTGGAGGTGGATCCAGATACGGGGCGGGTCACCCTGCTGCGCTACTGCGCCTCCCAGGACGTGGGGCGGGCCATCAACCCCCTGGTCTGCGTGGGGCAGGTACAGGGCGGCATAGCCCAGGGCGTGGGCATGGCCCTGAGCGAGGGCCTGACCTATGCGGAAGGGCAGCCCATGAACACCGGGTTTCTGGATTATAAAATTCCCAGCGCCCTCGACCTGCCCATGATCGAAATCACGCTGGTGGAAAAGCCGGCCGTGGTGGGGCCCTTCGGCGCCAAGGGCATCGGCGAGCCGCCCTGCGTGCCCGTGCCCGCGGCCATTGCCAACGCCATCTACAACGCCGTGGGCGTGCGCGTGACCTCCCTGCCCATCACCCCGGAGAAGCTGCGGCAGGCCATCAAGGCCAAGGCGCGGGACGGCGGGGAGAACTAGGTTCTACCTGAGAGCACGGATTTGGCGACAGTATCCGGTGGCAGCAGACTCCGTGTACTTCGAGACGCCTGACCACTCGCGAGTGGCCAGACTCCTCAGCAACGCGGAGTCCTTGGTTTTCATAGACATAAATCAAAGGCCTCAAAAAACCGCAGCCCTGAGGAGCCCCGCGTTGCGGGGCGTCTCGCCTGTCCTGAGCCTGTCGAAGGGAAGGGCGCGGCGCCGCGAATCGTTCTTCCATCCCCATATAGCCGCAGCGCCCATTTGCCGCAAAACCCCGGATGAAGGATTGAAAAATCCGGGGCATTCCGCCCCGTTATTTCCCAATCTTTCCCATTCCCCCGCCTCCCCGGATTTCGCGGCTTCCCGGAAAGCCTTGCCGCGGGCCAATCCGCCGAAATCGCTGTTTGGCTCCGTTCCTGCAGCCTTTTGCTGGTAACGAATCGCAAAACGCAATGATCCGGGGAGGAAGCTGTCATGGTTGCAAATCCCACAGAGAATTCGGAGACGCCCGCCGGCAATGAGGTTCCGGGGCTGCAAGCGATGAAGAGCATCATGGTCGCGCTGGATGGGTCGGCCCCATCCATGGCGGCCCTGAAGGAAGCGGTGGAATGGGCGGTCAGGCTGAACGCGGAACTGAGGGCCGTATTCGTGGAAGACGAACGGCGATTCATTTACTACCCCGCCGCGGCCGCCTTCGAAGGGGGCTTGGCCACCCCGGCGCCGCTGCCCGAAGACAGGATAGAGACGGAAAACGAGAAGGTCGGGACGGAAGCGGAGGCCATCCGGCGGAGCTTTGAGGAGGTGGTTGCGGAGCGCGTGCCTGTCGCCTCCATGACGACGCCGCGGGGCAACGTCAACGACGTCCTGATCGCCGAAGCGCGGGCAGCCGACCTG
>CBDUSX010000141.1:0-7060 GCA_965369935.1 uncultured bacterium | reverse complement strand
TGCGCCACCACGCCCAGGGACGCCACACGGCGTTCCCGGATTCCCGCCAACGCGCTGGCCAGCACCGGCATGGGCTGCGCAAGCAGGCGCGCCGCGGCGGCGGCCGGGGTGGCCAGGGCCAGCGCAGGGGCCTCAAAACGGCTGCCACCCTTTGTTGCCACGCAAAAGATGCCGCGGGACAACTCCACGCTGCACACAGGATTCCCCGTTGCAAGCGCGAACGCATCCTTGGAGATTATCGCGTCCGTCAGCGTTTGCAGGCCGCCGGACAGGGTGAAGCTGCGAGGCATCCGCTTGCGCCGCGGGCGCTTTTTGAAGATCAGTTCCGCGGGAAAGTCACGGGCGTCCTGGCTCACCATCGCGTTCAGCAACGGTAGGGCCACCTCCCGGAAGTTGCGTTGTCCAAGAATGCTTGAATAGTAGGCTTGTACGCTTTGGCTGGCCCGTCTCTCGGTCAGCAGGCGGGGCAGCCTGGAGAGCAGCTCAATCCAATGGATACGGCTCGCGACACTGCGGGGCCGGCCGTGCTCCCACATTGCCCAGCTCAGCCTTTCCCGTGGCAACAGCTGCTCCGCCAGGCCCAAGTCCTCCAGGATGTCCAGCAACCGGCCGTATGAGTTGTAGCAGGTGTGCGCCCCCATCTCGAGCCAGAAGTCCTGGGGGAATTGTGCGGTGTGGATGGCGCCGCCCGGCCGCCTGCTTTGCTCGATCACGCAGGTGCGCAGGCCGGTCCGCGCGCAATAATGGGCCAGGCTGAGGCCGCTGATCCCCGCGCCGATTACCAGCACGTCAAAGGAATCCACCGCACTGCTCCGGTCATCGGCTGTCGGCGGCGAAGGGCTGAACCTGCTCCCCCTCCGGCCCAGCCCATCGGGAACGCGCAAAACCAGCGCCAAAAGGGAGGCGTCGGCGGCGCCCCCCTTATGCGGCGCTATTGCATGCCATGCATGACTTTCACATCCGCCAGCCTGCCTTCTCCATGACAGACCGCGCAGGCTTCGGAGTTGTCGCTCGACGTGCCGACGACAAGATCGAGCACGCTAAAGTCCGCACCGTTCTGATCCATGTGCAGCTTGGCCAGGACGTTGTCATGACACGAGGAACACACCGCCGCCGTCGCGGTGATGTTTAAATCGTCCGCCGGGTCGAGCAGCGTCGGATCGCTGTCGTCCCCGGGTGTCGTGGCCGCCGGATCGGTGTTCACCGTATTCGCAAGCACATCGGACGCCAGGGGCACGGTGTATGTGTCCGGCAGATGACACGTCTCACAGTTGTTGAGAATGCCCGGGAAATGCACCTCGCTCGTGTCGAAAACGTGCTCGCTGCCGTTGTTCTCCGCGGACGGAAACGCATATCCATAAATCACGAGCGGATTCTCCCGCTTGCCGGCGCCATGAATGGCATGAACCATCGTCTTGAAGTCGATGGATTCTTCCTTCTTGCCGTCGGTGGTTCCGGCCGGAGCAGCGACCGGACGGCGGTAAATATCCGTGTTGTTGGGGTTGTGGCACACCACACAGGCATCAACCCGGTCGGTCTGACCGGTGCCGTGCATCGTGAGGGTGCCGTGGCAGTTTTTGCACTTGTTCACGTCCACCACATCCCGTCTCGGCAGGGCCGTGGCGTCGTTGATGGCGACGTACTCAATCGCGTTCGGCACGGGAATCTGGGTCGAGGCGGTTGTGAGCGGATACACATCCGTCACGACATCGGCATTGGGATGACCGTTCATCATCACCATCACCGTACCGGCCGCCTGAGCTTCCGCCGGAAGCGTCGTGACGATCGTGTACGTGCCATTGAGGTTGTCGGTGGCCGTCAGGCCGGCCCCGATATCCAGTCCGTCCAATTCCAGCGCACGCGAAGGCTTGCCTCCACTGCCCTCGTTGGTATAGTCCGACGTGTCCCAACCCAGCGCGACGGTGAGCCGGTTGCCTGCCACCAGCGGGCCGAGCGCATCCGTCAGATCGTACTTGGCATCTGCGTTGGTCGGGTCGCTCACCGAATACACGATTGTCAGATCCGGCGCGGAGTAGCTCAGGCTATCAATGTTGTAGCTGAACTTTTTCGCCTCGTCCGCGACCCTCTCCGGGAATCCATGTGATTCCGCCACGGAATCGGGGAATCCGCCTGACGTATGACAGAATACGCAGAGGGTGTTCGGCATGGGGTTGCCCCCGGAATGCGCCACCTGACCGGGCCCCGGGCTGCCGCTGAAATCCCTGTCGTCATGGCAGGAACCGCAGGCTTCCGCGCTCGCCACGTTCTGCCAGTTGGCCGCATCGGGCGTATCCGAATCGGCCGTATCGTGGCATTTGTTGCACGAGCGAATATCCTGCGGATAGCCGAGTTCCGAGTAGTCGTGGGTGTTGTCGTTGTACCCGACAATGGCATAGCTGCCTCCCGCAACCACACTGGGCAGGTTCTTGCCCCTGTGGATTTTGTGAACCATCACTTTAAAATCCACAATGTTGCCCGTGTTGGCATCCCTGGTGCCCGGATTGTGACAAGTCACGCAGTAATCCACTTCCGTGCGCGACCCGTGCATCCTCAATTCGCCGTGGCACTCATTACAGCTCTCTTTTTTTACGATGCTGCGCGTGTACAGCCCGGCGGTGGCGCCGTCGGACGGGCGGAAATCGAAAACGCCGTCCTCCGCCGGCAGGCCGCCTCCGGAGATCTGAACCGCCACCCTGTGGGTGAGCCCCGGCTCATAAATTACGGGGATGGGGGATGTGACATTGGCCACGTCGAATGAAAACTCGTAGCTGTACGTGCCGTCGTTGTGGTTTGTCAGCGTTCCCGCCGTCCCCCTTTCATAGGTGGCCTGGATGGCCGTATCGCCCGGATTGCCGGGCCCGTCGGCATCCACGGTCTCAATCCGGTTGATGTAACTCTGCCAGTATGAGGGCTCTCCGTTGTTGTCTTCCACCAGCTTGGCCAGCGTAAACCGGATGTTGGACGCCTTCAGAAAAGCATAGGGATTACCGTTCTGATCCTTGAGGGAAAAGGTGATCACCGGATTGCTGGCGATGGTGGCCCCCTCGATGGTGCAGGTGAGCTGCGTAGGCAGAGCACCTGGAACGGGCGCCCCCGACGGTCCTGGCTCCCCGGTATCACCCTGGGCGCCATCCGTTCCATCCCCGCCTTTTTCGCCTTCCAGTGCCGTGCAACCGGGCATGAAAAGGAAAGCTGCAAAGATGATTAAAATTAACGCCCCTCCCCGTGCGTGTGTTCTTGACGTCTTCATGACATTACCTCCCCGAAATTGCTCCCCGGCCGATCGCGATGTAGCGCACGCCATCCGCGCGGGCGGCTTGGGAACGGAATTTCAGATTCAGGGCGTTACGCGTTTCCGTGTTTCCGGCTGCGTCCCTTGAAACCAGTCAAGTCCGCACCTCCTCCTCCCGCGGGACACAAGATTATGAAATGGGCGGCCCAAGGCCGCCCCCCTTGAAAATCGTTCCCCTTCAAAACAGCACATGGATCTCGGCAAAGTATTTGTTGAAATTCGAGTCGGCGTCGCCGGCCGGACCCGTGTAATCTCGGTACCCCGCCCGCAATTGGAAGTACGGGGTGAAAAACGGCTCGTAGATAATGCTGATGCGGTCCATGACGTCTCCGCCGGTGTTCTCGTCCGGGTCCATGAACTCGTAGAGCAGCTTGATGTTGGTGCCCTTGGCCGCGAGGAAGTCCAGTTCGGCCAGTCCGGCCTGACGTTCGAGCTCGGTAGCGCTCGCATCATCGGTGGTGACCATGCGGTCCAATTGCAGCAGTCCGGTGAACCGGCCCCAACGCGACCCACCGAATGCGCTGACAGTTTCGCGGGACACCGACTCGGCAATCGGATCATCCACGAAGTTCACACCGGCCAGCCCGATCGATCCCACCACATAGGCCATGAAGGCGAGCCGCGTATCCCGGGTCACGGCGGAGGTATCCGCGGGGCTCGTGAGCGACAAAACGAACGAGAACGGCCCGGGCTCAATCCCTACTTCCACGCCGCTGCCCCGCACCGTTTCCACGCCCGCGACCCCGTTGAACCCCAGGCGGGTTCTGCCGACGCCGTGGGCAAAGGGGTCGTCAAAGGTGTTCTGCAGGGCCGTGGGTAGCCGGAAATCTCCCGCCTTCGCATAACCGTTGGCCGGCAGCCCTTCCGCGAGGGCATAGAGTTCCCGGGACGCCACCGTAGGCTTGAGATTCTGGGAAGCCACGATAGACACCTTGCCCGGCATCGGTTCGAGCTGAAAATAGATTTCGGCCAGCTTGCCACCTCCGTTGGTGGCCGCGTGACAACTGGCGCAAGCACTGGGCCGATTGAACTGGTGCTCGTCTTTGCCCTGGAAGGGCGAGACGATATTATAGGAAGTGCGCAGGTCCGCTCCGACGGAAAAGAACTCGTTCACCCTGCCGCTGAACATTTTTTCCTCCGCACCCTCCGCCTTTCCATCCGGAGGCTTCTGCACCACGGGATTCATGGCCATGCGCGTCTGCATGTACACTTGCGCGTAATCCGTCCGCTTTCCTCCGCCCGTTTTGTTGACGTGGCATTTGGAGCACTTGTAGCCTTCCCGTACGGACATGTAGGGCTCGGTCAGAACCAAGCCGGGCAAAGCGATCAGCAGCATGAACAACGGAACCAGGATGCGGCATGGTCCCGAAAACCGGCTCGCTTCCAAGTGAATCTTCACGCTGTCACCCCTGGTTCCTGATGATTTGCCGGGTGCGGCAAATTCCGTATCGCGCAGTTCCGGCTTACGTGCGGCACGCGCTGCCCGCGCCCGGCAATTGAAAGAAATCCTCCCGTGTATCGTGATTTCCAACCGCCTCGGAAATTTCCGCGGCGGAATTTGGTTTGCCTTTTCAGTTTTCCGGCGCCCCGGCGTCAATCCAGGCGCCGATCCGCGCGGCCTCGCCGGGGAGTGTCATGTCCGTGGGTGGGGTCGCGAGGTCTCCCGCAGTAACCAGATACAGGGTGCTGTTCTCCTTGATCCCCGAGGTGCCGCTGGTGGTTTCCACATAGAACTTCGGCGGATCCAGCATGCTCAACTGGTCGACGATCAGCATGTATGCCGCAGGGTCCAGGCGCAGACCGCTGCTGGCGAGGCCGGTGCCGTGGCAGCCCGTGCACGTTCCCTGAAAAATCGCCTGGATTTCCATCCAGGTATCCGGCACCCCGCCACCAAAGCCCGCACCCTCCTCCCGGTCCGCCTCGGCCAGGCACGCGGCAAGCAGCAGCGCCAGGACAACGATCGGCAGCCACGGCAAGACCCTTCTGCGCCCGCCCGCCAGGAGGCGCGGCGGATTTCTCAACCTTTTCGCCGTGTCGCAATGCATGAGTATTCCCGTGCTCACTGCCCATAGTCGAATCCGCTGGGATTATCGTTGAAGAGGTACCGGAAAAAGCCCCCTTCACCGCCCGCCAGCGAGCGCATAAAATCCACCATCTGCCATCGCTCCGCTTCAGTCGTGCTGTCGAAGTAAGCTTCCATCGGCGTGCCGTCCATGCCGGAGGTGATGGAACGGTACAGATCGCGGTCGGTATAACCGCTTTTGAACACGTCCTTGCGAAAATCCAGCATGCGCAGAGGCCGGTCACTGTCGTCGGTCATGCCCTCCGCATCCGGCCCTCTGCCGTCCCCCGTATCCCCATGGCAGGAGGCACACTCTTCCCGCTGGAACAGCTCCCTGCCTGCGGCCACGGAACCGGGGCTGGGCGGTGCCGGCCGCGTTTCGGGAAGGCGCAGGATATCTCCCGGCTTCAAACGGAACTTCGCGTCGCTGAATACAGGGGAGAGCGTCTTGAGATAGGCCACGGCCGCGGCGATGCTTTTTCTGGAGAGAATGCGCCCGAAGGGCACCATTTCCGTGCCCGGCACGCCCTCACCAATACTGCGGATGATATCATCGTCGGTGGGTGGGGAATCCGGACGGGTGCTGCGCAGTTTGTAGACGCCCTCCACGAAATTCGTGGGCGCGAATTCAAACCCTGCGGCCCCCGGGCCCCGGCCGTCCCCTTTGATTCCATGGCAGGTGGCGCAGGCGACAAGGTAAACCCGCCGGCCGGCCTCCACCTGGCCGTAATCGTCGCTCCGTGCGAGAACGACGCCGGAGTTTCGTCCCCTGGCCCTTTCGCCCTCGTCCTGTGCCCTGAGCGGGCTGGGGTGGAGCAGGCCGAATATGACCAAACCGATCATCGTCCAGCCCAGTGGCCGCACCCATCCGCCCATGTAAGAAATGTGGCATCTGCACTTCATTGCCCAATCCTTTACACAGAAATCGCGGAAACCCCTTTCCCTACACTCAGTCATTGTGATTGAACGTATGCCCTATAACGTTAATCCTTTCTTAATTTCTATTGCGCTTCACAAAATTCCTTTCATCGATAGTGGTTCTATTACCGATGCCCGCTCAACGAATCCTGCTAAAGGATAAATTGCATTTCGTGTACCACTCAGATTTTACGACCTTAATCTAACTATCTATTTGATATTCTTGCATTTTATAATTTTCAGATTTGCTCAAACCTGTGGAAACTGCGCGTAGCGCCGGTCAGATTGTCCCGAAACGTGCATTATTTACTTAGAAATTATTATGATAGGTTCTGTCCGCATCCTTTGATCTCACGGAGATGGATATCCGGAGTCAATCACGGGGGAAATTTCAATTTGGATTCGGTTAAATTCGTTATTATTGAAGATGACTTTGATCCTGAAAAAATGAGCGTTGAATTACTGACAGGGAATACATAGGCAAAAAACTGAGCGTGCATGCCAAACTACCAAAGACAGTTGCACCCACGGTTGCTCGTGAAGAATATTGACTGTGCGCAACTTGCCTTGGGGCGAACCTTCCTGAAATGCGACAATTTAACCAGCCGCCGCAGCGCATGGATGCTGCCGGAGATCGCCAAATGAGGAGTGCCGGCGTCCGCACCTGGGTCTTGACTGACCCAGGCGCGGCGGCGCCAACTGGCAGAATGTAGCGGAAACGCCCGGAAGCAGGGGGCTTTGCAGGGTGGGACGCTGCGGTCACCACCCTCGTGGCTCACCCATTGCCG
>CBDUSX010000140.1:0-7073 GCA_965369935.1 uncultured bacterium | reverse complement strand
CCGCCCGAACTGGCGGGGGGGAAGCAAATCGGCTATAAGATAAGGAACTGTCCCCGAATGCAATGCGGCGCGGCCGCGCAGGGGTTGCGTGGTGCGCCCCACCCCAAGATCCACCCCAAGAGCAGGGCGGAGCATGAGAGACAAGCTGAAGAGCCTCGAGGACGCGGCGGCACTGGTGGGCGACCGTAGCCAGATCGTGATGAGCGCCCGCCTGGACTGGGCGCCCATGGCCATGCTGCGCACCCTGGTCAAGCAGGGGCGCAGGAACCTGCGGCTGATCGGCGTGGTGGGGGGCCAGATCAACCTGGATTTCCTGGTCGGCGCCGGGGCGGCGGAGAGCGTGGACACCTGCAGCGTCGGGCTGGGCACCTACGCCCGCACGGGGCCGAACTTCGCGCGCCACGTCACCGAGGGGCGCATCCGGGCCCTGGACAACACGTGAGGCATTCTCTACGCGATGATCCAGGCTGGATCCGCAGGCATACCCTACGTTCCCGTGGTGGGGCTGGTGGGCACCGATCTGTTGAAGCGGCGCGACGACATGAAAATCTGCCCGGACCCCTTCAACCCGGAATTGAAATCGGTGGTGGCCAAGGCCTACCGGCCGGATTTCGCCATCTTTCACGCCCAGCAGGCCGACCGGCGGGGCAACGTCTCCAGCGGCTGGTTCAACGACGACACCCTGCTGGCCGAGGCCTCGCGCCATGTGATCGTGACCGTGGAGGAAGTGGTGGACGAGCTCGCGGAAGCCGATGCCAACGGCAGCTTCCTGCCCTCGATCCTGGTGGACACGGTGGTGCATGCGCCCTTCGGCGCGCACCCGGCGGGCTGCCCCGGCTACTATCCCGTGGATGACGCGGCCATGAAGCGTTACGCGGAGCGATCCGCGAGCGACGAGGCGTTCGCGGCCTACCTGGAAGAAACCACCTTCGCCGTGCCCTCCCACGAGGCCTACGTGGAGCGGTTCGTGCCCGCGGACTGGCGGGCGGGCAACCTTCCGGGAGCGGAGCCGAACCCGGAGCCCGAGCCGGAACTGGAACGGGACAGCGCCTGATGGAGCGGGACTACGGCGACGCCGAACTGATGGCCGTGCTGATTTCCCGCGAGGTGCGCGACGGGGAGGTCGCCGCTTCGGGCGCTCTTTCCATGATTCCCGCGGCGGGGCTGCTGCTGGCCCGCGAGCTCCACGCGCCCAACGTGGAGATCATGATCCTGGGCTCTCCGGCGTTCATGCCCTTCAAGACCTCCCGCCAGTTCCACTCCCTGGCCCACCGGGGCGAGCTGGGGCTGTTCTTCGTGAGCGGCATCCAGATAGACCGGCACGGCAACTACAACCTGCACATGCTGGGGGAGGATCAGGATCGTCCCGAGAAGCGCTTTCCCGGCGGCTACGGCGGGGGGATGCTCTTTTACGCGGCCAAGCGCTCCATCATCTTCCGCACGGAGCACAGCCGGCGCTCCCTGGTGGACAAGGTGGACTTCGTCTCCGCCGCCGGCACCTCCCCGCCGGACACCCTGCGCTACGGCAACCCTTCCAAGGTCATCACGCCCCTGGCCACCCTGGCCATGCACCTGGAGGAAAAGCTGCTCAAGCTGGAGTCCTACAACCCGCCTGCCACCTTGCAGCAGGTGGTGGACAACACCGGCTTCGACCTGGGGGACGTGGCCGCCGTGCAGCCCGCGCCGCCTCCCACCGAAGAGGAGCTAACCGTGCTGCGGGACGTGGTGCGCCGCAGGATGATCGAGACCGGCACCTACGCCGACTGGGCGAAATCCAGCCTGGGCAGCCTGCGCATCGCGTGAAGCGGAACCCAAAGCCCGCGGCAGCACCGGACCGATCCACGGCGAATGTAAGCAATCTCGTAGAAATCCGGAATCCGATCGTCTAGCATGGAAGTGTTACTGACCCATACGATCTTCGGAATTTCGCCATGACGCTCTTCGCATTTCCAAACACCTGGACCACCTGCCCGATTTCGCGGAATACCCGCCTCGAGGACCAGGTCTGCGCGGTGATTCAGGGCACAGGCCTTGTGCTGGGAATCGGGGGCGTGGCGACTCTGGTGGCGCTGGCGGGGGTCTACGGCAGCGCCTCGGCGATTGTGGGCTTCAGCATCTACGGCGCTACGCTGATCATCATGTACGCGTCTTCCACCGCTTACCACGCCGCGAGCAAGCCGAAGCGCAAGTTCAGGCTAAGGATCGTGGACAAGTCCAATATCTACCTGCTCATTGCGGGCACCTACACCCCGTTCGTGCTGGTCACCATTGAGGGCGGATGGGGCTGGAGCCTCTTCGGCGTGGTGTGGGGAATGGCGCTGTTCGGGGTCGCCTTCAAGCTGATTTTCGTGAACCGCTTCGAATTCGTGGGCCTGGGGCTTTACCTGGCCATGGGCTGGGTGATGGTGCTGGCCTTGAATCCGCTGGTGAAGAGCATGTCCTGGGACGGGGTGTTCTGGATGGTCATGGGCGGAGGAGCCTACACACTCGGTGTTCCCATCTACCGCTGGGATCGCATGCCCTTCAACCACGCCCTGTGGCATGTGTTCGTGTTCACCGGCAGCATCATCTTATATTTTACGATGATGTTCTACGTGCTGTTCCAGCCCTAGCGCATATTACCCCCGAAAGCCCCGCGGAGCGTGCGGCGCGGCGCCCGCGCCGGCAAAAAGGCTACTTGCACTTGTAGGCTTTGAAATTCCGGGTGCGGCCCTGCACTTCTCCGTCGGCGATGAGGACGTTGCCCTCGTGCCGCGCGGCGGCGTTGCGGGCGCGGATCATCCGGTCCTTGGCCTCGTCCTGCAACCGGCTCTCCTTCTTGACGGAACTGGTCGAGCCCATGCCGGTGATGCGCAGGCTGGCCACCAGTTGGCACTGCTCCGGGTTTTCCAGCTTGTCCTTGATGACTTTCACATTTTCGATGAACTCGACCTCCTTGCCCGCTTCGCTCAGTTCGACCTGCTTGGGGCAGCCGGCCAGCACCAGGCCCGCCAGCACCATCACTGCCAGGGGCGCCGCAGCGCGCGCGTATGAATTCAATTCAGGCCTCCTTTCGGGATGTGGCATCAGCCGATTTAATTTCGGTACCCTAACACATTGTGGGTCCATTTTTCTTTGCACACCCTTCCACAACATGGCAACATCGCTTTTTCCTGTAATCCAGTATGCTTTCGCATCGGGAAAGATTGATGGATAATACCAAGGCCTTGCGTCCGCAACTCCGGCGCACTCCGTATTCACCCTGAAGCAACCCACTCTTGCAAAAGGAGCTCTCATGAACCATCGAATTCTGCCGATCCTGGCCTTCACCGCGGCCGCAATGTTCGTGATCACCGGCTGCGCCTCCATGGGTGGCGGCGGCGGTGGGAAAGAGTCCCACGCCCACATCAAGCACGTCGCCGACGGCTGGAAAGACACCCCGGGCAAGATGGGCTTTGGCCCGACCATGGCAGACGAGGCGGATATCGCCCTCAAGCATGCCGGGTTCGCCATGAAGAAACCGGGCAACCTGAAGTGGATGAAAACCCATATCAGGCACGTCCGCCACGCCATTGACACCACCACGGAAAAATCCGGCCCGGGCAAGGGCTATGGCGTCATAAAGGCCGCCCGGGGCGTGGTCAAGCACATCAGGTTCGCCTCGGGCTCCGGCGACGCTTCGGCGAACGTGAAGCTCCATGCGGTGCATGTGGCCACCTCGGCGCAAAACGTGGTGCTCTGGAGCAACCGCATCATCCTGCTCAGCGAAAACGTGCTGTCCGCCAAGAACAAGAAGAAGGACATCAAGAAGGCCAAAAACTGGGTCAAGCGCATCCACGAATCGGTCCAGCAAATCATCAATGGCTTCGACGCGGACCGCAACGGCAAGATTTCCTGGAAGAGCGGGGAAGGCGGCATCGCCCAGGCCAAGGCGCACATGAAGTTCATGAAGAAGGGGGAGAAACCGCCGATGAAGTAGCGTTGTATGTGCCCCGGCCTGGATTGAAACCCGGGCCGGCATCTGCTTAGATAGAGGGGGAGCGCGGAGCGGTATCCGCGCTCCCCTTTTGTATTTCGTGGTGCGCGCCCGATCCATAGGCTCCATATGTGAAGGCGCAGCCGCCGCCACCGCGGCACGGGCAGGGCCGGAAGGAACCGGCCGGTCCGTGAAATTCCCCGCGGCACCCGGGAGCGCACAGGGATGGCAAAGCCCGCTCACAACCCCCTCCGTTTTCCGGTCTGGCCCACCCCCGAAGGATGGCTGCTGCTCGTTCCGGCGGCGGCGTTGATTCTTCTCGCCTGGGCCGGGTGGGCAGGTGGCCTGCTGCAAGGCGGCAACCTGACCATTCTCTACTTCGTGCTGCTGGGGGCGGTGCTGAACACGATGCTGCTGGCCGCGCTGTTCTGGGCCTGGAGCGGCCTGGGCGGACGGCGGGCGCGCCGCCGTGAATTCAACCGCGAGCTGGGCTATCTGCGCGGCTGGAGCGGCGAAGAAGGGCGCCTGCGCAAGCAGGGCCTGATCCGCGAAATCAATGCGCTGGGCGGCGCGCCGGAAGATTTGGAGCAGGCCGTGCTGGAAGAGGCGGACCTGAAGGGCGCCGACCTGAAGGGTTGCAATCTGAAAGGGGCCGACTTGCGCCAGGCCAACCTGCACGGCGCGGCCCTGGACGGGGCGGACCTGTGGGGCGCGGACCTGACCGGCGCCAACCTGACCATGGCCAGCCTGCGCAACGCCAACCTGCGCAGTTCCAACCTCACCGGCGCCGAGTTGGTGAAGGCGCAGGTGGCCGGGGCCAGCTTCCACCGCTGCACCCTGGTCAACGCCAATGTCTACGGAACGGACCTGGCGCGGGCCGGCCTGGAGCGCGCGCGCTTCGCCGGCCGGGAGCAGGGCGCATTCCGGCAGACGGTGCACCCCAGCGTGGAGGACTGGATCAGGGAGCGCCTGGACGGCCAGGGCCGCTACACCTCCCGTGGCGCCGCGGCGCCGGAAGAAGGGGAGGCGCCCGCCCGGAAGAAGGGCGCCTGACCGCCCGCGCGGGGCAATGAGGCGCGCGGACGGAAAGTGCGGAAATTTGCTTGGGTGGAATGGCCTAGACGACGTCCCCGCCGCCCCGGCCGCCGATGACGATCTTGCCTTCCTCTTCCATGCGGCGGGCGCTCTTGACCATGTTCTGCTGGGCCTGTTCCACGTCGGACACCTTGACCGGCCCCAGCACTTCCAGGTCTTCCCGCAGCATGTCCGCAGCCCGCTGGGACATGGCTGAGTAGATCAGCTCCTTGATGGGCTCGCTGGCCGTTTTCAGCGCCAGCACCAATTCCGGCTGGGGCACTTCCTTGATGATGTTCTGCATGCCCCGGCTGTCTATCAGCACCATGTCCTCGAAGGTGAACATCAGCTCGCGGATCTGCTCGGCCAGATCGGGGTTGCTCTCTTCGATGGTTGCCAGAATGCGGGTCTCGGTGGACTTGTCCAGGGAGTTGAGCATCTCGGCCACCGACTCGATGCCCCCCACCTTGGAGGTGCCCATGGCGCCGGAAGCCTGCATCTCGCGGGAGAGCACCTCGTCAATTTCGTTCACCACGCCGGGCTGGATGCTCTCCAGGATGGCCATGCGGTAGACCACGTCCGCCTGCAGGTTTTCCGGCAGCTCCTTCAGCACCGTGGCCGTCTGCTCAGGGTCTTCCAGGTGAGCCAGAATCAGCGCGATGGTCTGGGGATGCTCGTGGGTGATGAAGTTCGCGATGGCCTTGGGGTCGAGCCACTTGAGGGACTCCAGCGCGCTTTCCTCCACGTTGCCGGAAAGGTTGTCCATCAAATCCTTGGCGCGGTCGCCGCCCAGGGCCTTGGAGAGGGTGTTCTTGACGAAATCCCCCGAGGCGTTGATCAGGAAGCCGCCGGACTCGGAGACGCTCTTGTTGTAGAACTCCTCCAGCACCACGTCCAACTCCTCGGGCGCCACGTCGGTGAAGCGGGCCATGTAGTAGCCCACCTGCTGGATTTCGCTGTCCTCGAGATTTTTGATGATGTCCGCTGCGCCTTCTTCGCCCAGCGCCAGTAACAGGATCGCGGCCTTCTTCGGGCCGGTCATTTTTCCAACACTCATTGCGCGCTACCTCCGTCTATGGAGCCCGCTGCGATTGCATGCGGTCAGTCTTCCTTGGGCTCCGGATCGTCAATCCGGTCCGAGCCATTGTGACAATAAAAATCAAATCTTTCCAGTGAAATCAGTTATTTTCCTTTCGGCTTCGACTCCCCTTCTCCGCCGGCGCCGGGCACGGTGCGGGCGAAGGCCTCGCGCAGCTTGGCCAAGGTCACCGCGGGCTCCTCCACGATCACGCGGGAGTCGGAGAGAATGTCGAAAAAGCCCACCTCGTTGCGGTAGCGCGGCACGATCTGCAAATGCAGGTGGGGAATGCTCGCGCCGGAGGCGTCGCCCAGATTGTAGCCTACATTGTAGCCGCTGGGGGCGCACACCTCGTCCAGCACTTGCAGGCTCAGCACCTGCATCCGGTGCATGGCCAGGGCCTCCTCCGGCGAGAATTCGCGCACGTCCTCGATATGCTTTTCGGGCACCACCATCACGTGACCCGGATTGTAGGGATACAGGTTCAGGGTCACGAAGGTGCCGCCATCCCGATGCACCACCAGATTGTCCACCCGCGGGTCCTTGCGCGCCACGGCGCACAAGATGCAGTCTACCTGCGGGCGCTTGCCCCGCGCATAGTCCAGCTTGTTGCGAATGATGCGGTGCTTTTCGATCTTCATGGCATCACGCCCTGCCGCGGCCCGCGCGTTACCTCCGCGCAGCCGGCGGCGGCCTTCCGGATGGAGCGTCGGGCCCGCCCGCCCGCGGCCCCCTCACGCCACCTCCATTCATGATCCGCGCCAGCGTCCGCGCCGCCGGAGAGGGCGCAGCCGCTCGGCGGCAGACCGCCGGCAACCTGAATTGCCTGCCTTTTTGCGTTGACAACATTACACGAGATCGGACAGCTTTAAAAGTTGCCCTTAGCGCAACCGGCAGGATAGCTCAGCTGGTTAGAGCGCGCGATTCATAATCGCGAGGTCGGGAGTTCAAGTCTCCCTCCTGCTA
>CBDUSX010000139.1:0-7141 GCA_965369935.1 uncultured bacterium | reverse complement strand
CGGATCAAGCCGGCTTCGTCGTGGAAGTGGAAGAGGCCGAACTCGCACGGGAAAAGCGCAAGGCCCGCGAGCTGCGCAACACCCAGTGGTGGAAGAACAAGCGCGGCGGCGGCGTATGCCATTACTGCCGGCGGCGCTTTCCAGCCCGCGAGTTGACCATGGACCACGTGGTGCCCCTGATACGCGGGGGCAAGTCCAGCAAGTCCAATCTGGTGCCGTGCTGCAAGAGTTGCAATTCGCAAAAGAAATTCTTGCTGCCCAGCGAGTGGCAGGAATATCTCGACTCCCTGGCTGAACGAAATCCCGCCCTATGACCGTTCTCAAATCCCAGCTCAACACCAACTCCGAGGAATTCCGGAGCAACCGGGAATTCCATCAGCGCGAAGTGGACCTGCTCCGCGAACGGCTGGAACTGGTGCGCCAGGGCGGGGGCGAGGCCGCCATGAAGCGCCACCGGGAGCGGGGCAAACTCCCGGCGCGGGAGCGCATCGAGCGGCTGATTGACCCCGGTACCGCCTTCCTGGAGCTCTCCCCCCTGGCCGCATGGGACATGTACGACGGCGAGGGACCTTGCGCGGGCGTCGTGACGGGCATCGGCCGGGTGGAGGGCCGCGAGGCGGTGCTGATCGCCAACGACGCCACGGTAAAGGGCGGCACCTACTACCCCATGACCGTCAAGAAGCACCTGCGGGCCCAGGAAATCGCCATGCAGAACCGGCTGCCGTGCATCTACCTGGTGGATTCCGGCGGCGCTTTCCTGCCCCTGCAGGCCGACGTGTTTCCGGACCGGGAGCATTTCGGACGGATTTTCTACAACCAGGCCCAGATGTCCAGCCAGAAAATCCCCCAGGTGGCGGTGGTGATGGGCAGTTGTACGGCGGGGGGCGCCTACATTCCGGCCATGAGCGATGAGAGCATCATCGTCAAGGACACGGGCACCATCTTTTTGGGGGGGCCGCCCCTGGTGAAGGCCGCCACCGGAGAGGAGGTGAGCGCCCAGGAGCTTGGAGGCGCGGAAGTGCACGCCTTCCGCTCAGGCGTGGTGGACCACTATGCCCGCAACGACGAGGAAGCGCTGGAAATCACCCGTTCCATTTTCCGCTACCTCAACGCGCCACAGCCCCAGCACCTCGACACACAGCCGCCGGAAGACCCCCTCTACGACCCACAGGAGCTGCTGGGCGTCCTGCCCTGCGACGTGCGGACGGTTTACGAGGTGCGCGAGGTCATCGCCCGGCTGGTGGACGGCAGCCGCTTTCACGAGTTCAAGGCCAACTACGGCAAGGAACTGGTGTGCGGCTTCGCCCACCTGCACGGCTATCCGGTGGGCATCCTGGCCAACAACGGCATCCTGTTCAGCGAAAGTTCCCTCAAGGGGACGCATTTTATCGAACTGGCTGCCCAGCGCCGTATTCCGCTGATTTTTCTGCAGAACATCACCGGGTTCATGGTGGGCAGGGACTACGAAGCCGGGGGCATCGCCAAGGACGGGGCAAAGCTGGTGACCGCGGTTTCCACCTGCGGCCTGCCGCGCTTCACGCTGATCATCGGCGGCTCCTTCGGCGCGGGCAACTATGGCATGTGCGGCCGCGCCTTTGGGCCGCGCTTTCTGTGGATGTGGAGCAATGCCCGCATCTCGGTGATGGGGGGGGAACAGGCGGCCAGCGTGCTGGCCACCGTGCGGCAGGATGCCCTGGCCGCCCGGGGCAAGCACCCGATGACCGAAAAGCAGACCCAGGCCTTCAAGAAGCCCATTCTGGACACCTTCGAGCACGAGGGCTCGGCCTATTTCAGCACCGCGCGCATGTGGGACGACGGCGTGCTGCACCCGGCAGACTCGCGGCAGGCCCTGGCCCTGGGCATCGCGGCATCTCTGAATCAGCCGTTCCAAACCGCCAATTTCGGCGTATTTCGTATGTAGGTCCCGCTCCGCCCTCCCACAGGCATGCGAATGGGCGGCCGCTTGGTTCACATTTTTCATATCCCTTTGATACAAATAGCAATCAGCCCATTATGGGTCCTGCGCCGGATGCTTCCGTCCCTGCTGCTATGGACGGCGTTGCTGGCCTCCCTGCCGCCTGCGCAAGCCCAGCCTTATCCCGCGTACGATCTGGACGTTTACGTGGAAACCGCCGGGCACGTCATCACCGGACTGATGACCGTGCGCCTGCCGGAGGGTGCCGTCCGCCCGGCCGGCGGGTGGTGGTTTCACCTGCCTCCCAACCGCTACGCGGAGGAAGACCCGCGGGGGGTGGCCGAAATCCTGGGGCCCGCCCGGGTCGGATTCAAATTTTCCAGGTCCGATCCCATTGACCACAATTTTCCGGACGGCTTCGACTCGGGGAACATCGAGATTCTTGCGGTGCAGGACGAGGCGGGGCGGCCGCTGGACTTCACCTTCGCGCCCAATCCCGGCCAGCCCCTGGGGCACTGGCGGGAAGACACACTGATGCGCGTGGCCTTTCACCCCGCCTCTTCGCGGCGCTTCGTGACCATCCAATTCGTGACCCGGCTTCCAAACCGATATCTGGAAGGATGGAGCGATGCAGGAATCATGGCGGGACAGTGGCATCCCGTGCTGCTCAGCCACCGTGGCGGCCCCTGGGAAAAGGACGTGTTCGCGCCGGCCGGGGGGAATTACGCCCTGCGCATCCAGGTGGACGGCTCCGGCTGGCTCGCGGCGGGCTCGGCACTGCCGGAGCCGGTCGTGCCGGGCACGGTGCTGAAATTTGCGGGCGGCGGCCCTCAGCGGGTGTATCCGCTGCTGTTCGTGCCGGAACTGCGGGCGATGAAGCGGGACGTACTGGGAACGCGCCTGCAGGTGTTCTTCGGAGAAGACCACGAGCGCGTCGCGCAGCTGGCCCTGGACGTGGGAGATAAATTCCTGCGCTTCATGAAGGAGCGCTACGGCCTTTCCTCCCCCCGCCCCGCCATTTCCCTGCTTCAGTCCGGAATTACCCAGTCGGAGATCGTCACGGCGGGGGACACCATCATCATTCCCGAGTTCTACTTCAAGAACAATCCGCTGCTGGACCGGGTATTCGTGGGCAAACTGGCCCGCGCCCTGGCCGAGGTGTGGTTCGGCAATGCCGTGTGGGCGAACCGGGACACCCAGGCCTGGCTGCACCTGGGCCTCACCGGCTATGTTTCCCTGGATTTCTTCCGCCAGCTCTACGGCTGGGACGCCAGCATCCACGACCTGGTGGACTGGCTGAGCCCGAAATACCGGGAGCACTTCTTCGAAGCCAAGGTCATCGAGCGCATCCGCAACGAGCGGGACGTGCCCGTGATGGTTTCCCTGCACGGCCACCCGGAGCGGGGCGCCACCGCAGTGAGTGTTTTTCAGAAAGCGCCGCTGGTCATCCGTTCCCTGGGCTACCTCGTGGGGGAGCGGAAATTTGTGGCGGCGCTGGCCCGCTTTTACAGGGAATACCGCGGGCGCCCGGCCACCCTGGCGGATTTCCGCAGAGTGGTGGAAGAGGTCAGCGGGCAATCCCTGGGCTGGTACTTTGATTCGTGGTTTCACGGCACTCCGCGCATGGACTACGCCCTGGGGGATTGGAGCGCGGAGCCCGCGGCCAGCGGATACAGGGTGCGGGTGCAGTTGCTGCGGCTGGAAGAAACCGTGATGCCGGTGGAGTTGCAGATCATCATGGAAGGGGGTGGGGAGATGATCCGCCGCTGGGACGGCGTGGCGGACCAGACCACCCTGGAATTCACCGTGCCCGCCCCGGTGGAAAGGCTGGTGGTGGATCCGCGCGAATTTCTGCTGGAAACCGAGCGCCAGAACAACCAGTCCTTCACTTCCATCCGCTGGCGCCCCTTCTATGACTGGTCCAAGCAGCGGGAGAGCCTGGTCACCGTCATCACGCGCATCGGGGGCAACGCCATTGACGGCAACGTCATCGGCGTCGGCGCCAAAATCAAATTCAACGAGGATCACAATCTCAGCATGCTGCCAATCTTCGCGGAAAACACCAGCGAATTGCTCTACAGCGTCAGCTATGAGGTGTCCCGGCTGTTCAACCCACGCCTGACTTACCTGCTGGCGGGCTCCAAGCTGGGTGGACAGGAAACCCTGAGCACGGGCTTCCGCTACAAGCACGACCTGCCGGAACGCCTGGATTTCGACACCACCTACCTGCTGCGGGTAGAGCGGGTGAATGCCGCCTCCCTGGGGGGCGGCACCAACGACCCCATTCAGCAGCCCGGCAACGTCAACAACATCAGTATCATCCACGAGGAGCGCTACTCCCCCGGTCTGCCTCACGAGTCGGGGCTGGCGGTGGCGCTGGAGCATTCCCAGCCGGCTTTCGACAGCGAATTCCGCTACACCACCCTGCTGGCCAGCTTCGCGCAGAACCTGGACCTGCATGCGAACCACAGATTCCGCTTTGAACTGATCCGCGGACTCACCGACGGGGATGCCCCCATTCAGAAACAGCACCTGCTGGGCGATCCGCTGGTGATGCGCGGCTTTCCCCGCACGGTGGGGCTGGTCAGCGACAACATCGCCGTGTTGCGCTCCGAGTACCAACTCGTGCTCACGAGGGGCGTTGTGGGGAGTTCCCTGCAAACGCGCAAGCTCACGCTGATTTTATTCGCGGACATCGGCAAGGGCTGGGACAACGACGAGGACTTCGATCAGGCCCTCACCCGCAAGGACGTGGGTTTCGGCTTCGAGATTGACCTGATCGCCATGAACCTGCTGCAATTTCCCATCCGCGTCGAGGTGGCCTTTCCCGTGGACGATCCGCAGTTCAAGAACAGTCAGGTCATCTTCTTCCAGGCGTTGACGTTCTTCTGACCATTCAGCTTTTGACCGTTCAGGCGGGCTCAGTTTCCGTAATAGCCCTTGTACCACTCCACGAACAGGCCGATGCCTTCCTCGATGCCGGTGACCGGCCGGAAGCCGATGGCGCGCTCCAGGTCGTCCACCTCTGCCGCGGTGGCCTGCATGTCGCCGGGCTGGGAGGGCAGCATGATTTTCTCCGCGGGCAGCCCCAGCTTGTCCTCGATGATTTCGATCAGGCGCAGCAACTCCACCGGGTTGTTGTTGCCGATGTTGTAGATTCGGTAGGGCGCGCTGCTGGTGTTCGCATCCGGCGCCTCCCCGCGCCACTTGGGATCAGGAGCGGCAGGCAAGTCCGAAATCCGCAGAACCGCCTCCACCACGTCCTCGATGAACGTGAAATCCCGCAGGGCTTTCCCCTCGTTGTAAACCTCGATGGGCCGCCGCTCCTGGATGGCCTTGGTGAACCGGAAGACCGCCATGTCCGGGCGTCCCCAGGGCCCGTACACGGTGAAGAAGCGCAGGCCGGTCGCCGGCAGGCCGAAGTTGTGGCTGTAGGTGTGGGCCATCAACTCGTTGGCCTTCTTGGTGGCCGCGTACAGGCTGATGGGATGGTCCACCGCGTCCCGGACGGAATAGGGCAGGCGGGTGGCGGCGCCATAGACCGAGGAACTGGAAGCGAACACCAGATGCTCCACCCCGTGCCGGCGGCAGCCCTCCAGCACGTTCATGAAGCCCAGCACGTTGCTTTCCACGTATGCCCGCGGGTTTTCGAAGCAATAGCGCACACCCACCTGGGCGGCCAGATGCACCACCCGCTGCGGGCGGAAATCCGCGAACAACGCCGCCACTTCCTCCCCGTCCTCCAGGGCAATGCGGGCCTCCCGGAACTGCGGAAGCGCCCTGATGCGCTCCAGGCGTCCCTCCTTGAGTCTGGGATCGTAGGTGTCGTCGACGATGTCCAGACCCGCCACGGCATCGCCCCGCTCCAGCATCCGCAGCGCCAGGGCGTTGCCGATAAATCCGGCCGTTCCCGTGATCAGGACTCGCATGGCCTCAACACGCTCCAGGGAGGGGCAGGGACCCGGCGGACAAAATCCACCTGCCCGGCATGGGGAAAAATTATTATCGCGAAAATCAATATGGGGGAACTCAATCCAGCAGCCCCTGGGCGAACAGGCCGGGCTCGAATGGGCGCAAGTCATCCACCCCTTCCCCGATGCCGATGAAGCGGATCGGGATGCTGAACTCGTTGACGATGCCCACCACCACGCCGCCGCGGGCCGTGCCGTCCAGCTTGGTGACGATCAGCCCCGTCACCCCGATGGCCTGATGAAATTCGCGGGTTTGCAGGATGGCGTTCTGGCCCGTGTTCGCGTCCAGCACCAGGTAGGTGTCGTGGGGCGCCTCAGGGATCAGGCCGGATAGGACGCGCTTGATCTTCTTCAATTCCTCCATCAGGTTGGCCTTGGTGTGGAGCCTGCCCGCCGTGTCGCAAAGCACCAAGTCGTAGCCTTCGGCCATGGCCGTCTGCACCGCCTGAAACACCACCGCCGAGGGGTCCGCCCCCGCGGCTTTGGCATAGACCACGCAGCCCGCGCGCTCGCCCCAGCCCATCAACTGCTCCGCCGCCGCCGCCCGGAAGGTGTCTCCGGCGGCCAGCAGCACCTTTTTGCCTTGCGCGGCGTAGCGCGAGGCGAGCTTGCCGATGGTGGTGGTCTTGCCCGTGCCGTTGACACCGACGAACAGCACCACCCCCGGCCGTGCGCCGTCCATCCCCGGCTCCGCATAGGAGCGGCTCATCACGCGCTGGATTTCCGACTTCAGGATGGAGGTCAACGCCTCAGGATCGCTCACCGTATCCCTGCGCATCCGGCTCTGCACCGCTTCCAGCAGCCGCCGGGTGGTCTCCATGCCCACGTCCGCGGTGATCAGCACTTCCTCGAGGCCGTCCAGCACCTCCCGGTCAATCTCCTTCTTGCCCAGCACGATCCGCCCCAGCCCGCTGGAAAGGGACTCGCGGGTCTTGGCGATGCCCTGGCTGAGCCGGCTCAGGAAGCCGGCGGCCTCGTCCTCATCGCCGGGCTCGGGAAGCTCGCGGCTGAGCAGCGCCTCCCGCTCGCGCAGGCCGGCCTCTTCAGCGGCCAGGGCCTCTTGGGTGCGCTCGGCATCCTCCCTGCTCCGGGTCAGTTCGGCCTTGAACTGCTGGGCCTGATGCGCCTTTTCCTCGGCCCGCAGTTTCTTTTCCGCCTTGCGGGCGGCCCGCGCCATGCGCTTGTTCGGCTTGCCCCCACCCTGCTCTCCGGCGGACGGCTGCCCTTTATTTTCCCGCCTCAATTCCCTGCCTCC
>CBDUSX010000138.1:0-7205 GCA_965369935.1 uncultured bacterium | reverse complement strand
CACGCCAAAAACAGGTCCAAGCACACCTTCCTGCCCAACATACAGAAGAAGCGCATCTACGTGTCCGAACTGAAGCGGTACGTGACGGTGAAGCTGTCCACCCACGGCCTGAAAATCGTGGACAAGAAGGGCCCCTACCGGGCCTTGAAGGAAGCCGGCCTGATCTGAAGCCCCGCCCCGGCCTGACCGGCGCCCTGCCGGCCAAACTGGGTGAGGGAGCTATTTGCGCGCGGCCTTGAGGGTCTTTTCCACCATGGCCACGAAGGCGTCCAGGGGCTGGGCGCCGCTGAGCACCTCCCCTTCCATATCCCCCTTGCCTGTTTCGCGCCCGATGAAAAATGCGGGCGTGCCGTTGATCCCCAGCCTGCCCGCCGCGGCCACGTCCCGCCTGACGCGCTTTTCGTACTTGCCGTTGCGCACGCAGGCCTTGAACCGGCTCACGCTGCGCAGCCCCGCCCGCTCGCCCAGTTCGGCCAGCAGCGCGCTGTTCAGCCGCCCCGCGTTGTCGAACACCAGGTCGTGATAGGGCCAGAACCGGCCCTGCTCCCCGGCGCATTCGGAGTATTCCGCCGCCTTCCAGGCCTGGGGGTGAATTTCCGTAAGGGGCAGGTGGCGGTACACGAGGTGGATTTTCTTCCCGTATTTCTTCAGCAGGGCGTCCACGGTGCGCCGCACCCGGTTACAGAACGGGCACTGGAAATCGGAGAACTCCACCATTTGCACCGGGGCGTTTGCCGGTCCGTGAGAGGCGGGGCGCCGTACTTTCTTCAGGCGGTACATGTAGGGCGGGGGGACGGTGAGGAAGGATTTGACGTAACCCCTGCTGACCGCCTTGCGGAAAAGCGCGTCCTCGAGCTCGCGGATTTTATTGCGCACCAGATAGGCCCGGATGCGCTCCCGGTAGGCATCCAGCGAGCCTTTGTCCTTCAGGCCCGCATCCAGGTAGACCTGCCGCACTTCCTTCTCGCTGATTTTGATGTCCTTGAAGGCGAATTCCCCGGGCTTTTCCCTGCCCAGCTTTTCCAGCACCATCTGGCGCAGCATGGCCTGCTCCAGCTGGTACAGCTGCTGGCGCGTCTTGGCGATGTCGGGGCTGTTGAGCTTGTCCCGGTAGACCGGCTTGCCGTCCACCGTGGCGGCGATGGTCGTGCGGCGTTTCCCGGACTGGGCGGCGGGCTCCGCGTTCACTGCGGTGGCCGCCAGGGCCAGGGCCGCCAATAGAAGGGCGCTATCGTGCAGGACATCGCGCAGAACTGGTTTTCGCATGGATGCTCCAGGGTGCCTGACCGTAACGGCAGGTAAAATACTGTGCCTGAGGGCGGGACGCAAGACCGTCCCCTGCCCGCAAGGGCGCGGCCGCCCGGCTTCTATTTTGAGAGGTGCGGACGCTCCCGGCGGTTCAGCTTGCAAGCGCCCCATCCGGAAAAAACTCTGTCAGACCGCCTGCCTGGGGGCCGCCTTGCTGTTGTATAATTCGAGCAGCCGCGCGGTCTCCGCTTTGGTTTCCTCGATCATCCGCTCCTTGACGCTCTCGTAACCACGGATGCCGTCCGGCACCGCCGCGATCTCCACGGCCAGGCCGTGGTTGCCGTGGTTCAGGCCCGGCATGAGCGCGGTCACCAGGTCGCGGTACCAGCCGATCAGCCGCCGTTCCTCCCGCCGGATGGAGGCGCGGCCAAAGAGGTCCAGCGCCGTGCCGCGCAGGCCCTTCATGCGGGCCAGCAGCCGCAGGGCCGGCGTGAACCATGCTCCCAGACTGAGCTTTTTCTGGAACCCCATGGCCCGCAGCAGGGGCGGATGCAATTGGTAGTAACGCTTGACCGGCCCGCCGTAAGTGGCTGCCGCCTGCGCCCAGGCGGGATCCTGGAGCCACAGGCGCGCCACCTCGTACTCGTCCTTGTAGGCCATCAGCTTGAACAGCCAGCGCGCCACCGCCTCGGCGAGTTCGCTCTTGCCGGGGGCCTGCTGATGCTCCCGCCCGGCCACGTCCCGCACGAAGTCCAGATAGCCGCCGGCATAGGCCGCGTTCTGGTACAGGATCAGGTCCGCCACCCGCGGGTAGAGCAGATCGGCCAGGGCATCCCCCTTGGGGAAGCGCGCCACCAGCGCCTCGAAGGCCCGCAGGGCGCCGGGCGCGAAGCGCCGCAGCTTGTCCTCGGCCGCCTGGCGGGGCTCGGGGGCTTCGGGCCCCTGCTGGATCAGTTCGTTGACCTCCTTAGGGTCGTGGACGTATTTCCGGCCCCAGCGGAAAGCCTGCAGGTTCTGCTCCACGGACACGCCGTTGACGCGGATCGCCTCTTCGATGGAGGCCGCCTTGATGGGAATCAGCCCGGACTGATACGCCGCGCCCATCATGAACACGTTGTTGGTCAAGTGGTCGCCGAACAACTCCTCCACCACCCGCTCGGAATTGAGAATCACGTTGCGCTCGCTGCGCGTGACCTGGTTGATTTTGTCCACCAGCGCCTGCTGGGCCGGAAACATGATGCGGATGTTGGTCACTTCCTGGGCCGTGTTGAACTTGGCCGTGTTGGCCACCGCCACCGTGCGCTCCGGATGGCAGCGGTTGAGGTTTTCCCGGGCCACGGAGGCCAGCAGGTCGAAGGACAGCAGCAGGTCCGCCTCCCCGGCGGATATCTTGTTGGCGTGATGCACCGGGGTTTCGCTCACGGTGAGGTTGGAAACCACCGCGCCGCCTTTCTGGGCCAGGCCGGTCTGGTCCAGGTGCACCGCGTACTTGCCGTCCAGCACCGCCGCGGTGACCAGCAGGGCGTCCGCCGTGACCACGCCCGTGCCGCCGATGCCCACCATCAGGATTTTGTAGGGCTCCGCGCAGCCGGCCTGGTTTGCGGGCTCCGGAATGTCCAGTTCCATGCTCGTGGCCACGCCCTGTTTTTTGACGGGCTGCACGCCCTTGCCGAGCTCGATGGTCATGAAGGCGGGGCAGTCGCCCTTGAGGCAGGAATAGTCCATGTTGCAGGAGGACTGGTGGATCATGGTCTTCCTGCCGTAATCGGTCTGGATGGGCACCACGGACAGGCAGTTGGACTTGATGCCGCAGTCCCCGCAGCCTTCGCATACGGCAGGGTTGATGTAGATGCGCTGGGAGGGCATGGGCTGGATGCCGCGCTTGCGCTCGCGCCGCTTTTCCGCTGCGCACTGCTGGTCGAAGATGATCACGCTGACCCCCTTCACCTCGCGCATCTCCAGCATCACCTGGTTGTATTCGTCCTTGGGCCGTACGCGGACGTGCTCCGTGATCCGCTTCTTCGGGTAACTCTCCATCCGTTCCGGCACGATGACCACCTCCTTCACGCCCTGGGCGATCAGCTGGTGGGCGG
This sequence comes from uncultured bacterium, assembly GCA_965369935.1. Lineage (GTDB taxonomy): Bacteria > SAR324 > SAR324 > SAR324 > JACQKK01 > JAPUIH01. The sequence goes on along the minus strand of CBDUSX010000138.1, from coordinate 3,864 downwards.
TGGCCTCCGGGCCCCGCGCCCCCACGGCCTTCTGGCCGCCGGTCATGGCCACGGTGGAGTTGTAGAGCAGCTTGTAGGTGATGTTCACGCCGGAGGCGATGCAGGCCTCCACCGACTTGCTGGCCGAATGCACGAAGGTGCCGTCGCCCACGTTCTGAAACAGATGGTCGCGATCGACGAAATTGGAAACGCCCATCCAGGGCGCGCCCTCGCCCCCCATGTGGGTCAGCCAGATTACCCCCCGGTCCATGTAGGAGGCCATGGCATGACAGCCGATGCCGCCTCCGGCGATCTCCCCTTCCGGAAGCAGGGTGGAGGAGTTGTGGGGGCAGCCGCTGCAGAAATACGGCGTGCGGGGCAGCACGTCGTCCACGGGCCGCTCGTCTATCTCCACCAGCCATTTCACCCGCTCATGCAGATCGGGCCGCCCCAGGCGCTGGGCCAGGTAGCCGGCCAGCACGCGGGCGATCTGGTCCACCTGCATTTCCGATTGCGCGGGGAAGAGCGGCTGGTCGTGTTCGTCCAATTTTCCGTAAACGGCGGGGCGGGCGGGCAGGTTGAACAGGGCGTCGCGTATCAGCATTTCGCTGAACCCGCGCTTTTCCTCCACCACCAGGATTTCTTCCAGCCCCTCGGCGAATTCCTTCAGCCCCTCCGGCTCGATGGGGGCGATCATGCCCAGCTTGTAGATGCGGATGCCGGCTTGGCGCAGGTGCTCCTCCCGGAAGCCCAGCAGTTCCAGAGCCTGCATCATGTCCACGTAGGACTTGCCTGCCGAAATGAGCCCGATGCGGTCCGCCCCGCCGCGCAGGACGATCTGATCCAGCTTGTTGACGCGGGCGTAGGTCTTGGCCGCGACCATGCGCTCATAAACGATCATGCGCTCGATTTCCACGCTGAACGGCGGGATCAGGCGGAAGTCCTGCACCTTCTCGAAGGGCTTGCCGTTGAGTTCCAGCTCCGGAATCACGGGCATGGCCTGGTCGGGATACACGTCAATGATGGCGCCGCCGTCGGCGACGTTGGTGACGATCTTCAACGCCGACCACAGCCCCGAATAGCGGGACATGGCAAAGCCGTGCAGGCCGAATTCCAGCACTTCCCGCGGGTTGGCGGGAAACAGGGTCGGAAAATACACGTCGTAGAACGCGACCACGCTGTCGCTGGGAATAGTGGAGCTCTTGCTGGCCGGGTCGTCCCCCCCCAGGGCCAGGGCCGCGCCGTGCTTGCTGGTGCCGATGTAGTTGCCGTGGCGGAAGGCGTCTCCCGTGCGGTCAATGCCCGGGCCCTTGCCGTACCACATGCCCAGCACGCCATCGAATTTGCTGTGGGGAAACAGCTCCAGCAGTTGTGTGCCGTAGATGGCCGTGGCGGCCACGTCCTCGTTGATTCCCGGCTCGAAGACGACCTCGTGTTCCTTCAGCAGCGCGCCGGCCAGCCGCATCTGCTTGTCCAGCTCTCCCAGGGGCGAGCCCTGGTAGCCGCTCACGAAGGTGCCCGTGCGGATGCCCGCTTCCGTGTCCCGCCGGTGCTGGTCCATGGGCAGCCGCACCAGCGCCTGAATGCCGGTCAGGGCAATCTGGCCTTCCTTCCTGAGGTACTTGTCGTCCAGCGTAAACTTGTCCTGGCTCATGAAGCCTCCTGCTTTGACGGGCCGCCGGGAGGATCACGCGGCCCCTCGCCCTTGAAAAAATCTGAACGATACGGGTAACTGCTTATACGAAAAATTTACCTGACTTGCTCCCAATTGCCAAATCCGGCGGCGGGGGATGTCTCCCCCCGCCGGGGCGGCGGGGATGGACCCGGCGGCCGCGGAGCGCCGCCCCGCGAATCCTGGCCGGGGCTTCTTTTTAATTACAGCCCGCCGGTGTATACTCTTCCGTAGGAACCCTGACAGACGGGATAAGCGCGCGAACAAGAGACAATCGGCCGTACGGCGCGCCGCGATGCACACAATGCAACGGTGGTGGCGCGAGGGTGTGGCAGCGGAGTTGTGACGGCAGGGTTGTCGAGGCGGAATTGTTGCAGGCGGTGCTGTTGAAGGCGGCGCCGTGACGGAAGATGCGAGCATGGAAATCAAAGTCAATGGCCAGCCCCGTGAAATGGAATCGCCGGCCACCCTGCGCGAGTTCCTGAACAGCCTGAACCTGCCCAGCCTGGAGCGCGGCATCGCCGTGTGCATCAACGGCGAGATCGTGCGCAAGGCAGACTGGGTGAACACGCGGATCAACCCGGACGACGAACTGGAAATCGTGCACGCCACCCAAGGGGGATAAGGAGGGAGGCCATGAACGACGTGCTGAAAATCGGGGAAGAAACCTTTTCTTCCCGCCTCATACTGGGCACTGCCCGCTATCCCAACGATGACGTGCTGCTGAAGGCCCTGGCCGCGGGCGGCGCGGAGTTGGTCACGGTGGCCATCCGCCGGGTCAACCTGGACGATCCCACCGGGGAGAACGTGATCAGCCTGTTGCGGAAGAACAAGTTCCGCATTCTGCCCAACACCGCCGGCTGCTATACGGTCAAGGACGCGGTGGTCACCGCGGAGCTGGCCCGCGAGGTGCTGGAAACGGACTTCATCAAGCTGGAGGTGATCGCGGACGAGGACAACCTCTACCCGGACTCCGAGAAAGTGCTGGAAGGCGCGCGGGTGCTCGTTGAAAAAGGCTTCAAGGTGATGCCCTACTGCACCGAAGACCCCATCGTCTGCAAAAAGCTGGAAGACCTGGGTTGCGTGGCCGTGATGCCCCTGGGGGCGCCCATCGGCTCGGGCATGGGCATCCTCAACCCCTACAACATTTCCCTGGTGCGCAACGCCGTCTCCGTGCCCCTGATCGTGGACGCGGGCGTGGGCACCGCCTCCGACGTGGCGGTGGCCATGGAATTGGGCTGCGACGGCGTGCTGCTCAACACCGCCGTGGCCCAGGCCCGCGAGCCCGTGCTGATGGCCGAGGCCATGCGGCAGGCCTGCGAGGCCGGGCGCAAGGCCTGGCTGGCCGGGCGCATCCCCCGCAAGTATTTCGCCGAGGCCTCCAGCCCCAAGGAGGGCAAGATCGCCGTGTAGGGATGTTTGAGGGTCAGGATGGAGACGGCCCTCGGCCATATTCCTTCCCCCTTGACGGGGGAGAGTCAGGGTGGGGGTGACCTTCGAAAATCGTCAGGCGAAACGCTAGGAGTCTCGGGTTTCTCCCCCCACCGTAAGCAGCCTCCCCCTCTCCAGCGAGAGGTCTTCCCGCCCATGCTGCCTTTCCGTTTTTACCTGATCACCGGCCGCCTGCACACCGCCGGCGATCCCCTGGCGCTGCTGCCCCGGCTGGCCGCCGCGGGACTGCGGGCCCTGCAGGTGCGCGAGAAGGACCTGGCCCCCGCCGCCCTGTACGAATACTGCCGCGCCGTGCAGGAGGCCCTGGGAGAGGGCGGGGCGGGCGTGAGCCTCTACCTCAACGACCGGGCGGACCTGGCGCTCAGCCTGGGCTTCGCCGGAGCGCATCTGCGCGGGGAGAGCCTGCCCCTGGCTGCCCATGCCCCGCCCCTGCGCTCGGCCCTGAGCTTCGGGGTGTCCACCCATTCCCTGGAAGACGTGCTGGCCGCGCAGGAAGCGGGGGCGGATTTCGCCACCTTCGGGCCGGTCTATGCCACGACTTCCAAGGCGGCCTACGGAGACCCGGTGGGCCTGAAAGCCCTGGAACGGGCCGCCGCGGAGACCCCCCTGCCCCTGCTGGCCCTGGGCGGCGTAACGCCGCAGCGCACCGCGGAATGCCTCGCCGCGGGCGCCCACGGGGTGGCGGCCATCTCGGCGGTGTGGGACGCCCCCCGGCCCGAGGAGGCCCTGGCAGCCTTCGCGGATGCCCTGGGCGGGTTGTA
>CBDUSX010000137.1:0-7296 GCA_965369935.1 uncultured bacterium | reverse complement strand
TTGGCGAAGATGTGGGTGATGTAGCGCAGCTTCACCTCGTTGGCGACCAGCTTGTCCATTTCCATGATGGCCTTTTCCGCCGCGTCGCTGACCCGTTTTTCGAACTCGGGATTGCGCGCCATACTCAAATATTTGTTTTCCCTTTGAACTTCGGCATTCATGCGTTCCTCCAGTACCGGCTGTGCCGGGCAGTAGAAAATTTTCTCCGGTGGCTTGTCCGGTAATGGTGTTATCGGCAGGGAAGGCGCAAACTTGAACGGATCGCAGGGGCCCGCGGCCCGCTGGAGGCGCCCGGGAGGGGGGATGAATTCGGGCTATCGGTATGCTAACCTGTCTCGGTTTGACCCTGAGACGGGAGCTCCCAGCCCCATGGACCCGGCCCCCATAGTCCCCGCTCCCATAGAGAAGGCGGCGGGCCCGAGGCGCCTCCGCGGGGGCATCCCCGTAAACCGGTAAGAGACGAGCCAGGAAAAAAAAGAAAATGATTACCCTGATGAGGAAACATGCCCAATCCTGGCTGATCAAGCTGTTGCTGATCATTGTAGCGGTCACCTTCGTGATCTCCTTCGGCGTCGGCCAGTTCACCAGTTCCCGGCTGGTGCTGGTGAAAGTGGGCTCGGTCGAAATCTCGGTCAAGCAGTTCAACGGCGAGTACGAGCGGGAGCTGAACTCCCTGCGCGAGCGGGTGGGGGACAATGCCGATGCGGTGGCGCAGCAGTTGAACCTGCGCAGGCAGGTGTTCGACCGCATGATCAACCGCCAGCTCATCCTCAACGCCGCGGAGGCGCAGGGGCTGGTGGTGACCGATCAGGAGGTGAACGATTTCATCGCGGTCCAGCCCTTCTTTCTGGTGGAGAACAGCTTCGACGTAGGCGCCTACCGGCAGGTGCTGGCCAACAACAGAATGACCCCGGAAATGTATGAGGAGCGCACCCGCCAGGACCTGCAGGTGCAAAAGTACCAGCGCCATCTGCTGGCCGGGCTGGTGGTGGCCAAGGGGGAGATCGAACAGCGTTACCGCATCGAAAACGAGAAGGTGGAGGTGGAAACCTTCCGGATGCAGCCGGAGAAATTCAGGGGCGCCGTCATCTCCGATTCGCAAGCGGAAAAGACCTATTACGATGCCCACGAGCGGGAGTTCACCCAGCCCGACCAGTTCAAGGTGCGCACCTTCGTTCTTTCCCTGGACAAGGTGCAGCCGGGCGTGAAGGTGCGCGAGCGGGCCATCAAGCGCTACTACGAGCGGTACTGGGAGGAGCGGTTCACCACCCCCAAGCGTGTGCGGGCCAGCCACATCCTGAAAAAACTCACCCGCGACGCGGCGCCGGAGGAGTCCAACCGGGTACGCAAGGAACTTGAAGCCGTGCTGGAGCGGCTCCGGGCGGGCGAGAATTTCGCCAAGCTGGCGAAGCGGCACTCGGAGGATTTCAGCAAAACCAAGGGGGGCGACCTGGGGCTGTTCGCCCGCGAGGACATGCTGCCTGAATTCGCCGATGCGGCCTTTGCCCTGAACGTGGGACAGTTGAGCGGGATCGTGCGCACCAATTTCGGACTGCACATCATCAAGGTCACCAAGGTGCAGCCGGCCGTGGTCAAATCCTACGAACAGGTGAAGCCGGAGGTGCGCAAGCTCCTGCACGCCCAGCGCGCCGAGCGCAAGCTGGGCCTGGAGGCAGGCCGGCTTCCGCAGCGCATAGCCTCCGAGGGCATCGAGGCGGTGGCGGGGGAGTGGGGGCAGAACGTGCTTACCTCCCGCTGGTTCGACCGCACGGGGGAACTGAAACAGGCGGGCCGGGCGCAGGCGCTCTACGCCCAGGTGAAATCGCGCAAGCCGGGCGAAGCGGGCGTGCTGCGCCGTAATCCGGTGCAGGGCCACGTCTTCTATCAGGTGCTGGAGAAGAAGGACGCTTTCCTGAAGCCGTTGGAGAAAGTGCGCAAAGCCGTGGCCGCGCGGGTGATCGAGGGCAGGAGCGCCGACGCCGCCTTGCAGGCGGCCAAGGACGCGTTCGAGGACATCAACGCCGCGGAAGCATCCAAGGCCCTGGCCAAGTTCAAGGCCCTGGCCAGAAACCACGGCCTGCCCATGACGACGGTTGAATTCACCGCGGTGGACACGAACATCCCGCGGATCGGGGCCAACCCGAAATTCCAGGAGGTGGCGTTCCGGCTGACACCGGACAAGCCCTTCGGCCTGAGCATCAATGGCAAGAGGGCCCACCTGCTCCGTCTGAAGAAGCGCTACCTGTCCGATGCAGGCAAGGCGGAGGAGACCAGGAAGAGGATCACCGTGGAAATTCAGGCGGACTGGGCGCAGTACTTTCTGGATTCCGAACTGGAACGGCTGAAAGCCGAAATCGAAATCGAGGTCATGACTCCGGAACTGATCAGCAGTCTTTAGCAGTCTTCCGGGGTCTTTAGGATCAATCTCAAATCCCCGCGGCGCGGGCGTCCGCCGCGGGAGTTCTCACCGCCGGGCGCGGGGTCTCCCGCCTCCTGGAGGACAAGGGCCGCGGCGGGCCAAACCGCCGCGCTATATCGCCTTCCTATGTCATACCGCACCCTCGTGCTGCTTGCCGTGCTGGCCCTGCGGGGCTGGGAGTTGTATTTCTCCTGGCGCCAACTGGCCGAAGACCGCCGGGCCGACCGCGCCCAGCCGCTCCCCGAGCCTATCTATCCCGCCATGGTGGCGCTGCACGCCGCGTGGCTGGCCGCCTGCGTGGCCGAAGTGGCCCTGCTTAAGCCGGACTTTCAATCCTGGCTGGTGCTGCCGCTGCTGGTGCTGTGGGTGCTGGCGCTGGCCCTGCGGTTTTGGGTGATCATGAGCCTGGGCGGCTGCTGGAACGTGCGCCTGATCAAGCGCAAGAAGCAGCCGGTGGTGACGGCGGGGCCCTACGCCTACATTCGCCATCCCAACTATCTGGCCGTCATTCTGGAAATCGCGGCGGTGCCCCTGCTGATCGGCGCCTACTGGACGGCGCTCCTCTTCAGCCTGGCCAACGGCGTGGTGCTTTGGCGGCGCATCGCGGGGGAGGAGGGCTATCTGATGGGCATCGCCGCCTACCGCAAGGCGTTTGCGGAGAAAAAGAGGCTGATCCCGGGCGTGTTCTGACCCGGCGCGTGGCCGCCGCGTGGAGAAGAGCGCGGGCGGGCCGTCCGTATTTTTCATGGCCTTGTGCGCGGAATTCGCGTATTTCAATTGATACCAAAATCAGGCGGAAACCGCCGAACGGGCCTCCTCCCTCACAAAAGCCGCGAGAGAGCGCATGCTGAAGAGAATATTCTCATTGTCCGGGTTCAAGGTCGGCATGGTGATCACTATGGTCATGACGGCGACATTCGTCTGGAACACTATCGTCACCGATCCCACCGGCAGCTTTCTCAATCTGCTGGACAAGAAGTGGGTTGACTTCATCGTCAAGGCCCGGGGGGTGGAGCCCCACACCTCCGAAGTGGTCATCGCCACCATCGACACGAAAAGCGTGGACAAATACGGCCGCTGGCCCTGGCCCCGCGTACGCTTTGCGCAAATGGTGGACGCCCTGAACGATTACTACAAGGTTTCGACGATCGGCTTCGATGTCGTGTATTCAGAACCGGAGCAGGGCGGGGGCATGCGCGTTACGGACGAGTACAGGAAATATTTCTCCAACCTGAAATTCAACGACTCGGGCAAGGCGGTGAAGTTTGTCCGCTACCTGAACAACCGCCGCAGCCAGCTTGACGGAGACCGCCAGTTCGGCAGAGCCCTGGCCAGAAAAAAGAACGCCATCCTGGGTTACTTTTTCTTCTCCGATCCGTCGAACCTGCAGCATCTTACAGAGAAGGACCTGCGCGAATCCGCCGAGCGGATCAACGGCTCGGAGATTTCCCTGCTCAAGGGGGTCATTGGTCCGGGGGCGATCCCCACCGGATTCGCCGCGGAGACGAATATCGCGAAGATTTCAACGGGCGGCTCTCTGTCCGGGCATTTCAACATGACCCCGGACCTCGAGGACGGGACGGTGCGCCGGGTGCATCTTTTGCTGCGGCACGGGGAGAATTACTATCCCGCCCTGGCGCTGCAGGTCTTCAAGCATTACCTGAGCGCGCCGAACATCATCGTGGAGTCGGACGGGGAAGCCGGGATCACGGCCATCGAGGTGGGCAACAAGGTGATCCTGCCGAACTCCGACGGCTCGATCCTGCTCAACTACAAGGGCCCCCAGAAAACCTTTCCCCACTACTCCATCTACGACATCAACGAGCACATCATCCCCAAGGAGAAGCTGGAAGGCAAAATCGTGCTGGTGGGCGCAACGGAGGTGGGCATTTTCGATTTGCGGAACACGCCCGTCGGCACGACTTATCCGGGGGTGGAGGTGCACGCGACCCTGCTGGACAACCTGCTCACCGAGCCGGAGATGGATTTTGCCAAGCCGGGCACCTACTTCAAGCTGACCGACGCCAATCACGGTGTGACGGTGATGCTGATCCTGGTGTTCGGGCTGGTGCTGGGGATCGTGCTGCCGCGGCTGCGGGTCATCTACGCCGCGTTGTTCGCCCTGGGCCTGCTGCTGGGCTACTTGTTCGTCCAACGCTGGATGGTGATGAACCTGCTCACCTGGACGTCCGCCATTTACGTGGCGCTGGTGGTCATTCTGGTGTGGGCGGGTGTGACGCTGTTCCAGTTCCTGGTGTCCGACAAGGACAAGCGGTTCATCAAGAACGCGTTCCAGCAGTACCTCTCCCCTGACGTGATCAGCCGGCTCATGAACGACCCGAGCATGCTCAAGCTGGGGGGCGAGCGCAGGGAAATGACCGCGTTCTTCTCCGACGTGCAGGGGTTTTCCACCATCTCCGAACAGTTGACGCCGGAGGAGCTGGTGCATCTGCTCAACGTGTACCTGACCGCGATGAGCAACATCATCATGGAATACGGCGGCACGGTGGACAAGTACGAGGGCGACGCCATCATCGCCTTCTTCGGGGCGCCGGTGGACTACGAGGATCACGCCACCCGGGCCTGCATGGTGACCATTGACATGCAGCGCAAGCTGGACGAGTTGCGCGCCATGTGGCTTGCGGAGGGCCGGCCGGAGATGAACCAGCGCATCGGGCTCAACACGGGGCCCATGGTGGTGGGCAACATGGGCTCGGAGAACCGCTTCGACTACACCATGATGGGCAACTCGGTCAATCTGGCCGCGCGCCTGGAAGGGGCCAACAAGAACTACCACACCTATTCCATGATCAGCGAGATGACCTACGAACCCGCAAAGGACGCCATCGAGGCGAGGGAACTGGACCTGATCCGGGTGGTGGGGATCAACACCCCGGTGCGGGTGTATGAACTGCTCGCCAAAAAAGGCGAGCTGGACGAAAAGCACAAGAAGGGCATCGCCTATTTCGCCAAGGGCCTGGAACTCTACCGCAAGCAGAGCTGGGACGACGCGGTGAAATACTTCAACGAGACCTTCAAGTACGTCCCCGACGATCCGCCGGCCCAGGTCTTCATCGAGCGCTGCCAGGAGTTCAAGGCCAACCCGCCCGGTAGCGACTGGGACGGCGTGTTCACGGCGGAATCGAAGTAGGCCGGAGCCGGGCGTCTCCCCCTTGCGGGTGGGGGCTCACAGGCCGGCGGCTTCCAGGGCTTCCAGGTAGCGCTCCTGGCCGACCGGGGTGGGGTATTCGGAGTTGAGGCAGGCCATGCACAAATCCTGCTTGGGCACGCGCACGGCCTTCACCAGTTTCTTCACCGTCAGGTAGACCAGGCTGTCCGCGCCGATGTCGGCGGCCATGCGCTCCAGCACCTCGGGCGGCACCTCGCCGTTGCGCAGGCCGTTGAGAAATGGCGGGGCGAACAGTTCAATCACGGTGGGCATGTCTATGCCGTAAAAGCACGGCCCCATGATGGGTGGGTTGCCGATGCGCACGTGCACCTCCTTGACCTTGCCCCGCTCGCGCAACTCCTCGACCACCGTTCTCAGGGTGGTGCCCCGCACCAGGGTGTCGTCCACCAGGAAGATTTTCTTGCCCTCGATCACCTCGCGCAGGGGCGTGAACTTCAGCCGCACGTTCTCGCCGCGGTTCACCCCGTCAATGAAGGTGCGCCCCACGTAGCGGTTGCGCAGCAGCCCGTTGACCCGCTTCAGGCCCAGGTGGAAGGCGAAGGAATTGGCCACCGTCTCCGCGGTTTCCGGCACCGCCAGCACCAGATGCTCCTCCCGGTCGGGCAGGGTTTCCATCCCGGCCAACTCCCGCCCGATGGCCTCGCGCACCTTGTACACCGAACGCCCGTCCGGGTTGGAAGCCAGATTGGAGAAGTAGACCCACTCGAAGAAGCAGTGGGCGCGCCGCTCTTCAGGCCAGTAGCGCTCCACCCGGTAGCCTTTGGAATCGACGATCAGCAGCTCGCCGGGCTGCAAGTCCTGAAACGACTCGATGCCCATGTTGGTCAGCACCACGGATTCCGATGCGGCCACCAGCACCCCTTCCTTCACCCCGTAACACAACGGCTTGATGCCCAGGGGGTCGCGTATCACCACCATTTCCCCCGCTGCGTTGATGAACGTGATGTTGTAGGCGCCGTCGAAGATAGAGGAAAGGTTGGCGAACATCTCCCTGAAATCCGGCGGCTCGTCCCCCCGCAATTCCCGGTTGATGTGGTGCATCATCACCTCCGTGTCCGCATGGTAGGTGATGTGGTAGCCGTTGCCCTCGAGCTCCTTCTTCAAGCCTTCGTAATTCGCCAGATTGCCGTTAAAGCCGATGGCGAACCACTTCCACATCCTCCCGTGCACGCGCTCGAAGGGCTGCGCCTGGGCGGAGTCCATCGCCCCGCTGGTCGCATAGCGGTTGTGGCCGATGGCGGCGTGGCCGCTGTATTCCTCCATCAGCCGCTTGGATTTGTACGGATTGTTGAGCGAGAACACCTCGTGCACGCTGCCGAGGTCCTTGTGGGTCTGCAGGATGCGGTCCCGGTCAAAGTTGTAGCTGGTCAGGCCGGCGCTGAGCTGCCCGCGGTTCTGCATCTCCAGCAGCGCCCGCACGACGATCGGCGCGACGTTCTTCTTCGCGCCGTTGCCGTTCATGTCGTACACGGCGACTACGCCGCATTCCTCTTTCAACCGGTCCATGCCAGGCCCGTGTTTCCCTGGGGTGAGTCCGAGGATTGATTCTCAGGCTACCCCGTCCCTGGACGAAGATCAATGCGGATTCAGATGATTGGCAGAGGTCTCGTGCGCTTCAAGCCAAAGGACGGCTGAGAGACCGGAAACCGGTAACGCCTAAGGCGAGGCGGCTTTGGCGCAGCTCATC